>NZ_CANPVO010000007.1 GCF_947581785.1 Candidatus Palauibacter polyketidifaciens
GGCCTCCGGAGCAGCGCCTGCATCCACGCGCTCTTGAGCAGGACCCCGATGGCGCGTGCCAGGGCCGGGTTGGCCCCGGCGGGCATGTTGAGCGCCAAGACCTTGCCGCCCTCGATCAACTCGGAGAGCGGCGGCAGCCGCCTGCGGAGCCCCGGCATGGGCGGGACCCGCGCCGTGCGGTCCTCTTCGGCTTCCCCGCTGCTCTTGGGTTCCGGTTCGGAGACCGTCGGGGGCGGCGGGCAGAACACGGCCGCCACGTCCGGCTGGTCGAAGAGCGAGAGGAACACGCTGATGCCCTCGACGATCGAGGTGCGGAGCTTGGCGTCCAGCTTGGACCAGTCCTTGTCGTACCACCGCTCGACGGCCTCGACCCGCTCGCGGAGTTCGCTTCCGGCGGCGCCCTCGGGCTCGGTGGCGTAGGCGACCTTCAGTTCGGCGAGCCGCTCCCGGAGCGCGGGATCGAGCCGGTGCGCCGCCTTCCCCTCCTCCGGCAGCGCCCGCCAGCCCCAGTCCCCGAGCGCCTTGCGGTGCTTCGCGAGGTCCTTCCTCGCGATGACGGCGCGAAGCGGGCACGCGCGGTCGGCGAGCGCCTTGGCCTCGCCGATCTTCGCGGCAAGGAGGTCGCCGTCCACCGTGCAGCGGTATACGTCGCGGAGCGTGACCCAGCCCCCGGGCAGGAGCCGGTGGAGTTCCATGATCCACCGCACGAGGTTGGTGTACGCCTGTTGCCAGAAGGGATCCCTGCTCTTGCCGAAGAGCTGGTTGATGAGGGAGGCCACGCCGTAGGCGAGCGAGTAGGAGTCGAGCAGCGGGTCGTCGAGCGGGTTCCACCGCCACGAGCCGCCGAGCCCGATTTCGAGGTAGTCGTCGGCGCGCCCGGCGTCTTCGAGGATGCTCCGCACCTGATGACAAAAGTCGCCCTTGACTTCGAGCACGAGCGCGCCCGCTCTGCGCCGGGAGTCGTCCGCCCGCCAGTGGAGCAACTGGCTGGCGAACGGGTACATGCAGGCGGTGGTCTTGCCCGTCCCGACCGCTCCGACGACGAGCACGCCGGTGTAGAGTCCCTTCTCGGGGACGACGAGCCAGGACGGCCGTTCGCTCTCCCGCTGGGCGGTCGGATGGTGTAGTTCGCCGACCACGACCGAGGGCGCTTCGTCCGCGGGCGAGTTGGGCCAGTCGGGCAGCCTGCCGCGCCGCCGGAACCGGAAGAGCGGCTGGAACCAGACCCGCCAGACCGAGAGCGCGAGCGAGCCCGCGAGCACGACCAGGACGGCGGGCCACGCGTAGTGCCAGAAGCGGAGGACGGCGTGCACGCCCGGATCGTGCCATGCGATCAGGTCGAGGTACGGGTTCGCGTCCGGCGGCGGGAACGGCGCCTTGAGCGCCCGCGCGCCGACCGCGCCGACGGCGGCTCCGATGACGGCGAGCGTGGCGGACTTCATCGGCGCAGCCTCCTTCCTGAAAGGATCGCTGGCTGGGAGCGACCCCGTGCGGGGCGGAGGGGCGGGGTGTGAATCCACACCTCGGCCCGAACCCGCACCAGGCCCCTTGGGGCCGGGGTCGCTCCCAGCCCCGCCGAAGCGGCCCGACCGGCGACGCCCGGCCGGGGCGCGGCGGCGCAAGACGTTACGGCGTCTGCGGATGGCCGCCCACGTCCTTGTGAATCGCCGGACGCCTCGACTGTGAATCGGCCCCCCGTGTCGATTTCACGCCCCGGTGCGGCCCAAACTCGCCTGGCGGTCATCGGTAGCGGGCTCCCTGGAGGCGGATCGTCCGCCATGTGGCGGCGCGGCTCACCGGTGCGCGCTTAGGACCACGGCGCGCACGGTTCTCCAGCGCGACGCTCCGCTTCATGGCGGCCTGGAGCCCGCCGAACTCTTCGAGCACGTGGACCGCGCCCTCGATGATCGCCCGCTCGATCCGGGCCAGTTCCTCGGCCGTCCGGGCGTCCGGCTCGGCCGGGCCGGACCCCGCCTCGGCCCACTTGCGGATCACCCGCCCGGCCCGGTCGATCTCCTCCATCGTCCGCGCCGCCGCGACGATCTCGACGGCGCGGCCCTGCTCCCGGAGCGCGTCCCAGAGGCCCCGGTGCGCCGCACCCCACGAGCGGAGCGCGGTCGCGGTCTCGTGGCCCGGCTCGGCGTAGACGAACACGGCGCGCGTCGAGTCGAGCGCCACGGGCAGCTTGACGGGGAAGAAGCGGCGCGTGTCTCCGGCCGCGCCCCGGTAGAGCCGCGACGGCAGCAGCGCGCGCCCGATGCCGAGCGCCTCGAACGCGGCGACCTTCTCGGGCTCGGTCGAGAGCCACGGCAGGTCCGCGTGCTCGACCACGTAGTCGAGCGAGAGCAGCCGCCTGAGCAGCACCTCGTTCGCGGCGGCGCGGCGGTGCCGGACGTGCTCGGCGCCGAGCGCCCGGTAGACGCGCCGGGAGTAGATCCGGCACACGCGGCCGATCCCCCGGAGGCCGGGGACGGTCTCCTCGGCGGCCAGCCCTTCGGCGATCAGCGCGTGGACGACGCGCCGCACCTGCTCCGGGTGCGCGCCCAGGAACCGCGCGCACTGCGCGCGGGTGAACACGCCGCTGTGGAGGCACACCAGCGCGATCCACTCGGCCTTCTTCCCCGTCCAGCCGAACGCCTCAAGCACCTTCTCTCGTCCGTTGAGGTGCGCGATCATCGCCCGTCTCCCGTCACGAGCGCCCGGTCGGCCCGGAGATAGGTGACGAGGAGACCCATCGGGTTGTGGACGACCAACTCGGGCGGGATCGAGTCGAGGAACTCGAAGCGGAGCGTGAGCGACCAGCGCTCCCGCCGCAGCTCCTGCTCGCCCCGGAGATGCACGAGGTCGAAGTCGGCGGTCGCGCTGTGCGGCGGCTCGGGCGCGGGGTGGATGCGGAGCACGACCTGCTCGACCTCGGTCTCGGT
>NZ_CANPVO010000008.1 GCF_947581785.1 Candidatus Palauibacter polyketidifaciens
TGGTCGACGACCAGTTCGCGCCGCTGGCGGACAAGATCCGTGACGCGCTGCGCGAGGTGGGACAGTCGGAGGAGGCGGCGCAACCGCAGTTCATCCTCAACACCCACTTCCACGGCGATCACACGGGCGGCAACGCCGAGTTCGGAGACGCCTCCACGATCGTCGCGCATACGAACGTGCGCTCGAGGCTCAAGGCGGGCGGATCGCCCGACGTGGCCCTGCCCGTCGTCACCTTCGACGACGCCCTCTCCATCCACTTCAACGGCGAGGAGATCCGGGCGTTCCACATCCCGCACGGACACACCGACGGGGACGCGCTCATCCACTTCACGGGCTCGAACGTCCTCCACATGGGAGACGACTACTTCTCCGGCCTCTTCCCCTTCGTCGACATCGACAGTGGAGGGAGCGTGGAGGGACTCGAGAAAGCGGTGGCACAGGTGCTCGACAACGTGCCGGCGGACATCCACATCATCCCCGGACACGGTCCGCTCTCCACCGTGGACGACCTGCGGACGTACCACCGCATGATCACCGAGACGATCGCGATGGTCCGCGGCAAGATCGACGCGGGAATGAGCAGTGAAGAGATCCAGAGCGAGGGCGTCGCCGAGGAGTGGGCGGACTGGAGCTGGCAGTTCATCTCGACGGAACGCTGGCTCGACACCGTGCACCGCAGCCTTTCCGGAGCCGCGGGCGCCGAGAACGTCGAACACGGCCACGGCCACGGCCACGGCCATGGCCACCACTAAGCGAGCGACGACCGGGTGAGCGACGACGGAAACCGCTCCGCCGACGGGAGCCGCATCCCCGCCGACCACGGCTGGGTCGCGGACGGCTACAACGCGGGGTATGCCGAGGGGCTGGTCGAACGGGCGCTGCGCGACCGGGGTGTGATCCCTCCCCCGCTCGCGGGCTGGGACCCATCCGCGGAGGCGGTCTTCGAAGCGCCACCGAGGACCGTCGTCCCTCCCCCTCCCCCCGCTCCTCCCCCGCCCGCGCCCACGCCCGCCGAGGCGGAGGTCGTGGCGACGGAGGATCTCCGGCTCGCCGCCATCGCCGGGGCCCTCGTCGAGGCCTACCGCGCGTACGGACACCTGGGGGCGCGCATCGACCCGCTTGGCTCGGAGCCTCCGAGGCACCCGATGCTGGAACCGGAGTATCACGGCATCCGCCGCGAGGAACTCGCACGCGTGCCCGCCTCCGCCGTCTGGCTCAAGCACCTCGGTGACAACGCCGCCGAGGTCGTGGACCGCCTCGAGGAGATCTACTGCGGCCCGATCGGCTACGAACTCGACCAGGTGGAGAACCCGACCCAGCGCGACTGGCTCGTGGACTACATCGAATCGCACCGCCACCGACTCCTGATGAGCCGCGAGCGGGCGAAGGCGTGCCTGGAGTGGCTGACCCGAGTGGAGGGGCTCGAGACCTTCCTGCACCGCACCTACCTCGGGAAGAAGCGGTTCTCCGTAGAGGGACTCGACATGCTCGTGCCGATGATGCGCGGGATCATCGGGAGCGCGGGGCGGCGCGGGGCGCGACAGGTGTTCGTGGGGATGGCGCACCGCGGGCGCCTGAACGTGCTGGCCCATGTCATGGGGCTGTCCTACGAGTCGATCGTGGCCGAATTCGAGGAACAGGCCGCGCGCGGCATCATGACTGCGCTCCCCGAACACGGCTCCGGCGACGTCAAGTACCACGTCGGAGGCCGGTCGCAGGTCGCGGAGGACGAGGTCGAACTGGACGTGCGGCTGGCCCCCAACCCGAGCCACCTCGAGCACGTGAACCCCGTCGTCCTCGGCATGGCCCGGGCCGCGCGCTTCACCGGCGAGGCCTCCGATTCCTCGGCGATCCTCCCCATCATCATCCACGGCGACGCCTCCTTCGCGGGGCAGGGCGTCGTGGCGGAAACGCTGAACCTGTGCCGGCTGCATGCCTACGAGACGGGCGGCACGCTTCACATCATCACGAACAACCAGCTCGGCTTTACGACCCTTCCCGGCGACAGCCGTTCCACGCGGTATGCGAGCGACCTCGCGCTCGGCTTCCGGCTCCCCGTCGTGCATGTGAACGCCGACGACCCGGAGGCGTGCATGGCCGCGGTGCGGCTCGCCATCGACTACCGGTTCGAGTTCGGGGAGGATCTGGTCATCGACCTCGTGGGCTACCGGCGCTACGGGCACAACGAGGGGGACGAACCCTCGTACACCCAGCCCATGATGTACGAGCGGATCGCGTCGCACCCGCGGGTGCGCGCGCAGTTCGCGGAGGCCGTCATCGAGCGGGGGCTCATCACCCGCGACGAGGCTGACGACCTGGTCGCGGATGTGGAGGAGGAACTCGATGCGGCGAGGGGGGCGATCGCCGCGCACAAGGCAGCGGACGAGCGGACGGGCGCGGCGCCGGACCCGAAGCGTCTGCTGGATCCGGCGGAACCGGCGCGTCCGACGGGCATCCTCGAGGCGCGGCTGCGGGAGCTCAACGAGGCGATCCACCGTTGGCCCGAGGACTTCAAGCCGTTCCACAAGCTCGGGCGGCAGCTGGAACGCCGTCGCACGGCGCTGGACGAGGGGATCGACTGGGGCCACGCGGAAGGGTTGGCGCTCGCGGGTCTGCTCACGGAGGGCGTGCCGGTGCGCCTCACCGGCGAGGACACCGAGCGCGGCACGTTCAGCCACCGCCATCTCGTGCTGCACGACGCCGAGGACGGGCGTCCGTACGCGCCCATGGCCCACCTCGAAGAGGGACAGGCGGCGTTCCGGATCGCGAACAGCCCCCTATCCGAGATCGCCACGCTGGGCTTCGAGTACGGCTTCTCCACGATCGCCGCCAACGCGCTCGTGATGTGGGAGGCGCAGTTCGGCGACTTCGGCAACGTCGGGCAGGCGATCATCGACCAGTTCATCGTGTCGGGCCGCACGAAGTGGGGCCTGGAGTCCCGGCTCGTCCTGCTCCTACCGCACGGCTACGAGGGGCAGGGCCCGGAACACTCGAGCGCCCGACTGGAGCGTTTCCTGCAACTCGCGGCCGAAGGCAACATCCGCATCGTGAACTGCACGACGCCCGCGCAGTACTTCCACGCGCTGCGCTGGCAGGCGCTGCGCGCGACCTGCCGTCCCCTGATCGTGATGACGCCGAAGAGCCTGCTGCGCCACCCGCGCGCCCGCTCGACGATCGGCGACCTCACCGGCGGCGCCTTCCGTCCCGTGCTTCCGGACCCCGACTTCCGAGCCGATCCGTCCCGCGTGAACCGGGTCATCATCTGCAGCGGGAAGGTCTACTTCGACCTGCTCGCGGAAGCTCCGCCCGCGCACGACATCCCGATCCTGCGCGTGGAGCAGCCCTACCCGTTCCCGGCGGAGGAACTGGCTGCGGCCCTCGCCCCGTATCCCCGCGAGGCGGAGATCTGCTGGGTTCAGGAGGAACCTGAAAACATGGGCGCCTGGACGTTCATGCGCCCCCACCTGCGAGAACTCATCGGCCGAGAGCCCGTCTACGTCGGCCGCCCCGAACGCGCGAGCCCCGCGGAGGGCTACTTCGGCAGGCACGTCCGCCGACAGCGCCACCTCCTCCGCGCCGCGCTCCGCCTGGACTGACGACACTCCAGAGTCCGGATATCCACGACCGCCGAGTACCACGCCCTCGGCGGCCCCGGCGCCGGGATCAACGGCCGCACGCCTGTCGTTCCGGGTCGGGGTCGCCGGTTCGGCGCGTGAGGTCGGCGCTCAGTTCTTCGGCCAGCGACACGTCGTCGTGCGTCATGTACTCCCAAAGGGCCTGCCTGCGCCGGTCCGCTTCCTCGTGTCCCTGTTCGGCGGCGAGGTGCAGCCAAGCGTAGGCGTGCATGTCGCGTGACATGTACTCGGCCGCGAGGGAGAACTGCGCGTCCGCGTAGCCGCGCTCGGCGGCCGCGCGCATCCACCGCACGGCCTCGGCCGTATTGCCGTGCCGGGCGTAGAGGAAGCTCAGGTTGTACTGAGCGACGGGATCGCCCTGCTCCGCCGCCGCCCCGAACCAGTACATCGCCTCCACGTCGTCCGGGATCACGCCCAGCCCCAGCGCATAGGCCTGGCCAAGGTGGTTCTGGGCCCCGGCGTGGCCCTGTTCGGCGGCGGCCCGAAACCAGCGGATGGCCGCGTCGCTGTCCTGCGTCACGCCGTTTCCGTCGAGGTGCCGCAGGCCGAGCGCGTTCCGGGCCCCCGCGTGTCCCGCCCGAGCCGCCGTCTCGAGCCACGCCACGGCCGCCGAGTCGTTCCTCGCGACGCCCCGGCCCGCGCCGTAGAGGAGGGCCAGGTTGTACTGGCCACCCGGGTAACCCAGCGTCGCGGCGGCATCGACCCATCGCACCGCCATCGCCGTGTTCCGTGGCACGCCGTACCCGTGCAGGTGCATCAGGCCCAGCGTGTTCTGCAGGCCGGGATCGCCGGCCTCCGCGGCGGCGGTGATCGCCGCCAACGCCTCTTCGCTACCCCGTCCGGCGGCCGCGCACAGCCAGCGCGCCGACGCGGGCGTGTCCCTCTCGACCCCCTCGCCTCCGAGGTAGAGCAGGCCGAGACTCGCCTGGGCCCCGGCGCGACCTTGTTCCGCCGCACTGACCAGCCACGACAGAGCCTCGGCGTCCCCCGCACCCGCCCTCTGCCGGAGGGTTTCGTGGAACGGCGCCGGCGACCGGTCGCACGCGGCGGCGGCCAGGGCCACCAGAAGCGCCGCCGCGGCCCGCGTGCGCAACAGGCTCTCACTCACTCTCCACTCCCCACTCCCCACCTCCTCGACGAGTCCACGCGCTCCCGTCGCTTTCGACCCCGATAAGCACACGCTAAGGTACTGCGAAGCCGTCTCCGGGAGACCGTTGTCGGCGCGCGGGGCGGTGTCGAGGGGGGTGTCCATGAAAGATTCGTTGCTTCCGGGATTCATCTTCCTGGCGGCCATCTCCGCATGCGCCAAGCCCTCCACCGTAGCCTCGGATCCGTCGCCGGCCGGCATCCCTTCCGTGGCCGGCGAGCGAGCGTTGCAGACGGAGGCGGCCGTTCGCACCCGCGAGGCGCGCCTCCAGCGGCTGGACGACGTCTCGCTTCCGCTTCTCCGGCAGGGACCGGCCCTTTGCGGCCACGAGGTGAGCCACTTCGGATTTCGATACCTCGCGCGGGAGGAGGTCGAGGACGAGGCGGAACGCGACGCCTATCGCGAACTGTTCGGCGTCGGAGAGCGGCCCACGATCATCGGCGTGACGAGCGGCGGCGCGGCGCAGCGGGCCGGCCTCGTCCCCGGCGACGTGATCGTCGAGCTGGGCGGCGTTGAAGTGCCGTCCGGCGCGCAGGGGTCCGTCGAGATCGCCTTTCAACTCGTTCGGCGGCGGGCGGGGGAGCCGCTGCCCGTGGTCGTGCGCCGGGGCCGGGAAAGCGTGACGCTGGAGATCACCGCGGAGCGAGGCTGCGACTTCCCCATCCACCTGTCGCCGAGCGATGAGATCAACGCTTCCGCCGATGGCCGCTGGATCCAGGTGAACGCGGGCCTGCTGCGGTTCCTGGAATCGGACGAGGAGTTGCAGCTCGTCATCGCCCATGAGATGGCGCACAACACCATCGGCCACTCCGCGCAGGACCGCGAGTACGACAGGCTGCGGGGCCTGCGCGGCGCCGTTCGCGATGCCGCCGCGGCCGCGGCGGGCGGCGTCGCACCGCCAGGGGAGTTCAGCCAGACCCAGGAGCGCGAGGCCGACTACGTGGGCATGTACTACCTCGCCAGGGCGGGCATCGACACGCGCGGCGTGGCACGCTTCTGGCGGCGCATGGCGGCGGAAGATGCCGCCGGGATCCGGGATCGCGGGGACGCCACGCACCCCGCCTATCCGGAGCGTTTCCTCTTCCTGGAGGAGGTCCACCTCGAGATCGCGCGGAAGCTGGAGGCGGGTGAAGCGCTGATCCCCGACCGCGTATTCAGGCGCTTCTAGCGGATTCGGGTCTGGATCGTCCGCTTCATGTCCGAGAGTTCCGAGACCACCTTCTGGTGGAGGACGCCGAGCGCCTGGCTGTTGCCATCTTCCTCGGAGTCGGAAAGCTCTTCGAGGCGCGTCTTCGCCCCGTCGTACTTGCGCTCCAGCCGGTCGATCATGGCCATGATCTGAACCTTTCGGCCGGCGCGGGCCTCGCGGAGCTTCACCCTCAGCTCCTCGGCCCCCTCGCGGTACTTCTCGACCGTCGCGGTCGTTCGCTGCAGCAACTGCTCGTAGTTGTCGGAAAGCTCCATCCAAACCGCCTCGGTCAAGAACTTCGCGGCACGAGGCCACGCCACATCGGCGAGGTCCACACCGTCACGTCATACGGCCAGCGTTGAAAGTAGACGCCGAAGGGCAGCCGGGGCACCCCCACGTCCGCGGGGCGGCGACCGGCGGAAGCCTACGGGCCGCGGCCGGGGCTCCCCAGCGCAATCGTCTCGCGCATCGGAACCTTCGGGAAGGTCGTCGAATAGGCGCCGTACGCGAGCGCGAACAGGCCGACGAAGCCGACCGAGATCATCGCTTCCGGCACCCCGAGCGGCAGTCCCTCCCCATGCCAGATCGACGGCGCCACCATGTTCCAGCGCTCGACCCAGAAGCCGATCAGGATCAGCAGCCCGACGAACGCCAGCCAGCGCGAACTCATCTTCGGGCTCCGCCCCAGGAGGAAGGGGAAGGGGAGGGCGAAGATGAGCACCATCTGGAGCCAGAACATCCAGCCGAAGGCGCCCGTCGAACGGGGCATGAAGAAGTTCGTCTCGCGCGGGATGTTGCCGTACCAGATGACGAGGTACTGGGCGAACCAGAGGTAGGTCCAGAACGCGACGAAGGCGAACGTCAGCTTGCCGAGATCGTGGAAATCGTACTTCCCCCACAGCCGGATCCCGCCGGTCCCCCCGTTGTAGCGGTGGGCCATGATCGCGACGAGCGCGAGCAGGCCGAGCCAGCCGCCGATGAAGTAGTACGGCCCCCACACCATGCTCATGAAGCCCGGCGTGAGCGACATCCCGAAATCGAACGCCAGGAGCGAGAAGATGACGGCCCAGCTCAGGATCAGCACGGCGGACAGCCGCCCGATCCGGCTTCGGCAGCGCTCGACCTCCACCTCGTCTCCGCGCCAGCCCCGCGCGAAGAGGGAAACGACGGCCTTGCGCCAGCCTCGGTTCTCCGCCGCGACCAGCGGCGCGTCCGCCCGGATCGAGTAGAAGAGCCAGACGAAGCCGAGCAGATAGAGCACGGCGAGCAGGACCCCGTTCCGCAGGAAGACGCCTTCGAGCGTCAGCCAGTCGCGGTTCAGGTGCGATGTTTCCACCGGCCCGATCCACGGGAAGACGTGTTCGGCGCCGAGCCGGAGCGCGAAGAAGAGGGCGAAGGAGATGGGGAGGAAGGCGCCCGCGGCCTCGGCCAGCCGGCGGAAGCTCTTGCCCCAGTGCCCCTTCGCGACCTGGAGGACGGCTCCGAAGACGACGCCCGCCATCGAGATCGCCGTCCAGAAGAGGAAATTCGACCACACGCTCATCCAGGCGCGCTGCGCGTCCGCGCCGACCGTCGTCGCAAAGCCCACGGCCCCGACCGCGACCGCCGCGAGCCATACCCCGAGCCACACGGTCGGAATGCGGCCGCTGATCGTCTTCAGCGCCTCTTCCGTGGTGAGGACCGGGCGGTCCCCGCCGCCGCTCACTGCCCGCCTCCCGTCCCGGGGCTCTCGGCTCCTGCCGTATCGGCCGCCGCCGCTTCAGCCGCCGCCGCCTCGGCCGCTGCCGCGTCGGCCGCTGCCGCTTCCTCGGCCATCGCCTCGGCCTGCAGTTGCCGCACGTACGCGACTAGGTACCAGCGGTCCATGTCCGGGATGCGCCGGTAGGGCGGCATCAGCCCGCGTCCGTTCGCGATCATGCCCCAGATGTAGCCGTCCGTGTATCCGCGCGTGAGTTCGCCGCGGATGTTGAGGAGCGGGATGTCGGGAATCCGGTTCTGTCCCACGACGGAGCCGTCGCCCGCCCCCGTCACGCCGTGGCAGGGCGTGCAAAACTGGCTGTACAGTTCCGCCCCGCGAACCAGGTCGGCTTCGGTGCCCGAGATCGGGCTGACGAGCATGGTATCGGCCGCCATCAGGTCGTACGTGCGCTCGCCGTCGATCGGCATCGTGCCGGGCACCGGCAGCCGCGCCCGCTCCTCGTAGGCCTCCACCGAGGGCTGCCAGGACATCGTGTTGAAGAACGGCGTCCGCTGCTCCAGATGCTTGATCTGGTCGTCGCAGGCGCCGAGCGCGAAGGCGGCGAGGACCACGGTCGCGGCGGCCCGGGCGGTCATGCCTGCACCTCCACGTCCACCGCGGAGGTCTCGCGCACGAGCGCCTCGGCGGCGGCGGTGCCTTCGCCGTTGGCCGGGACGAAGATGCCCCAGCGGTCCACCGAGAAGGAGGTTCGATACGCCGGGTCGAGGTTGATCACCGGCCGCTTCGTGTGCACGAGCAGCGCAACGAGCCCGAAGATCCCCGTGAGCAGCACCGTGAGCTCGAACATGAACACGACGAACGGGGGCAGCGACACGAGCGGCTTGCCCTGCGTCACGAGCGGGTAGGCCAGCGAGGTGCCCGCCGTGAGCAGCACCCCGAGCGTACACCCGGTGATCGCGCCCGTCAGCGCCCACACGCGCACCGGCGAGGAGTGGATGTCCATCGCCTCCTCGATCTCCGGCGACGGAATCGGCGAGAAGACCTCGATGTCGCGGTGTCCCGCGTCCCGCAGCCGCGCGATGGCGTCGAGCGTGCCGGGCAGCGTGTCGTACTGCCCCAGGACGCCGCTACTCATCGTCATCCCCGTGTGCGTGTGCGTGTTCGTGCGCGAGATGTTCCTTCACCTCGGCGATCGAGATCACCGGCAGGCTGCGCGAGAAGAGCAGGAACCAGAAGAAGAACCAGCAGAAGCTGCCGACGAGAATCGACATCTCCACCCAACTCGGCGTGTACAGCCCCCAGCCGCCCGGTTCGTACTCGTGGGCGAGCGAGGTCACGATGATGACGAACCGCTCGTACCACATCCCGATGTTGACGAAGATCGTGAGCGCGAACAGCGCCGGCAGGCTCGTGCGGACCTTCTTGAACCATAGCGCCTGCGGCACGACCACGTTGCAGAACACCATGACCCAGAACGGGAGCGCGTAGGCCCCCAGCGCCCGCCAGCGGAAGCTCTCGATCTCGATCGGGTCCGCCGAGTAGTAGGCGAGGAAAAACTCCGTCCCGTACGAGAAGCCGACGATGAGCGACGTGAGGAGCACCAGCTTCGCCATGTTCTCGAAGTGGTTCTCCGTGATGTACGCCTCGAGCCCGAACGCCCACCGCAGCGGGATCATGATCGTGATCACGAGGGCGACCCCGCTGAAGATCGCCCCCGCCACGAAGTACGGGGCGAAGATCGTCGAGTGCCAGCCCGGCACGATCGAGAGGGCGAAGTCCCACGAAACCACGGAGTGCACCGACAGCACCAGCGGCGTCGCGATCCCCGCCATGTAGAGGTAGATCCGGCGGTAGTGCCGCCACTCGCTCACCGTCCCCTGCCACCCGAGCGAGAACGCGCCGTAGATCTTGTACATCCAGCCCTTCGCCCGGTCGCGCAGGATCGCGAAATCGGGGATGAGCCCGGTGTACCAGAAGAGCGCGGAGATCGTGAGGTACGTCGACACCGCGAACACGTCCATCACGAGCGGCGACCGGAAGTCCGGCCAGATCTGCCGCTGCGACGGATACGGCATCAGGTAGTAGAAGTACCAGACGCGACCCAGGTGGATGAGGGGGAAGAGCCCCGCCGTCATCACCGCGAAGATCGTCATCGCCTCCGCGGTGCGGTTGATCGTCGTGCGCCACCCGGAGCGGAAGAGGTAGAGGATCGCCGAGATCAGCGTCCCGGAGTGGGCGATCCCGACCCAGAAGACGAAGGTCGTGATGTACACGCCCCAGAAGACGGGGTGCGTGATGCCCGCGACGCCGATGCCGGCCCCGATCTGGTAGAACCAGGCCCCGAACATGAGGGCGAGACCCGCGGCCGCGACCCCGAGCACGAGATAGAAGCGCTTCTCGGGCATCGCGATCGGCCGCGTGATGTCGCGGTTCGCGTCGGCCAGCGTCGGGGGGGCGGGCACCTTCGCCTCCGCGGTCGCCATCAGTGCGCCTCTTCGCCTTCTCCGGCCGCGGCCGGTTCACCGTGCCCGCCGGCCGCCATGTGCTTGTGCGTGACGTCCTCGAGGTAGGTGATCGCGGGACGCACGCCGAGTTCACCGAGCGCGTGGTAGCCGCGGGCGCTCTTCGCCTTGCGGGAGACCTCGCTCTCCGGGTCCTTGAGATTGCCGAAAGTGATCGCGTTCGACGGACAGCTGGACTGGCAGGCGGTCATCACCTCGCCGTCCGCGACCATCCGCCCCTCATCCTTCGCGTCGATCTTCGCCTTGTTGATCCGGTGCACGCACATCGTGCACTTCTCCATCACCCCCACCTCGCGGACCGTGATGTCCGGGTTGAGCTGGAGGTTCAGGGGCCAGGGGAAGGCCCCGCCTTCGCGGCCGCGCTCGTTGTCGTGGTTGAACCAGTTGAAGCGCCGCACCTTGTAGGGGCAGTTGTTCGCGCAGTACCGCGTGCCGACGCAGCGGTTGTAGACCTGGACGTTGAGCCCCTCCGGGCTGTGGTACGTCGCGTAGACCGGGCACACCGGCTCGCAGGGCGCGTCGCCGCAGTGCTGGCACAGCATCGGCTGCTGCACCGTCTGGAATCCGCCGTCCTCCGTCTCCTCCTCGAAGCGGTGGATCCGCATCCACGACATCTCCCGCCGGAGCGCCGCCTGCTCTTCGCCCACGGTGGGGATGTTGTTCTCGGAGTAGCAGGAGGTGACGCAGGCGCCGCAGCCGGTGCAGGCGTTGAGGTCGATGGTCATGCCCCAGCGGTACGGGCTGTTCGGATCCGAGTCCCACGCGGCCTCGACCATCTCGACGAGGTCGATGTCGTGCGCCTCGATCTCGTGGAGCGCGTCCTCGACGTTCATCGCGTGGACGATTTCGCGGTCAAGGTCGTCGGTGGAGCCCTGCGTGACGACGAGCCGCGCGGTCTCCTCCGTGGCCGAGACGGTGACCGCCGTCCCGGCGTATGCCAGCGCGCCGGAGCCGGGGTCCGCGTTCGCCGCGAGGAGGTCCAGCGGGTTCACGCCGCGGTTCCGCGCGTGGCGGCCGTATTCCGTGTGCCCCTGTCCGAGCGGGATCGCCACCGTGTCGGGGCGGATGCCGCGGTACACGTAGACCGGCGCCTCGATGGCGCCCTGGTCGGATTCGACGCGGACGACATCGCCGCGGTCGACGCCGAGCGACTCGGCCATGTCGGGGTGCATCTCGACCCAGGAGTTCCACACGACCTTCGAGATCGCGTCGGGCTGCTCCTGCATCCAGGAGCGGTTTGCGCCCCGGCCGTCGTAGAACTGGGCCGTCGGATACACGACAAGTTGCGTGCCGGCGGGCGCCTGCGGGAGCGCGAAGCCGCTGCCGTCGCCCCCCGCGGGCGCATCGTCCGCACCGGCCCCCGCGTCGCCGTCGCCCGCCCATGCCGCCGCCGAGGCGCCGCCGCGCCGGAGCGCATCGAGCCAGGCGGCGTGGCCGCCGAGCCGCTCGGTCCAGGTGTTCCGCAGCACGGTCGCGTAGTCCGTCCCGCTGAACGCGCCGCCCTGTCCCGCCGCGTTGGTGACGTCCAGCAGCAGGTCTTCGCGCTGGCGCGTGTCGAACACCGGGTGCATGAGCGGCTGTCCGAGCGCCATCGCGCCGCCCGCCAGTTCGGCGTCGCACCACGACTCGAGCGCGTGGTGGCACGGGAGCACCCAGCCGCAGGCCGAGGCCGTCTCGTCGAGGTGCGGCGTGACCGCGACCGTGTTCGCCACGTTGGCCAGCGCATCCGCGAACCCCGCGGCGGCCGGGAGCGCGTAGGCGGGATTGCACCCGGACACGATGAGCGTCCGTACCTGGCCGGCCCGCATGCGCCCGATCAGGGCCTGCATGTCCGCGAAGCTCGCCGTCGTCCCCTCGGGTGCGCCGCCTCCCGGGAAGACCGAGCGACCCGTCGCGCCGAGGAGCTCGTTGAGCGCCGCCACCGCCTGCTGCGCCTGCCGGGCATCGGCTCCCTGCGACTCGATCCCCGGCGGAATCGCGACCGCGTTCTCCGCGGCGGCAAGCTCCTCTCCCAGCGCGCGGATCGCGTCCGCCGAGACGCCCGCGATTTCGGCGGCCGATTCCGGCGACACATTGGGCAGTCCGGCGGGAAGCTCGGCGCCGCGTGAGGCGGCCACGACGCCGGCGACCGCGAGCGCTACGGTGCCCTCGGTGCCTGCGCGCGCTTCGACCCACTCATCCGCGTTCGCGCCGGTGAGCGAAAGGCGCGGCCCGACGAAGGTGAACTTCGCGTGGTGGTGGGCGTCGATGTCCCGCGCAGCCGCGAAACCTGCGGAAATCTGCGTCGGTGCGAGCCAGGTGCCGAGGAAGTCGGCCCCGAAGCAGGCGATTCGGTCCGCCGAGGAGAGATCGAAGCGCGGCATGCCCGCGCCGCCGCTCACGTCCGCGGTCCCCGTCGCCAGCGCGTCGTTCGAGAACGGCTCCCAGGCGATGTGCTCGACTCCCATCACCCGAGCCCAGTCTGCGATGAAGCGGCCCGTCGTCCCCGTGACCCGGCCCGTCAGGAGCACCGCGCCGCCGACGCGCACCGCATTCGTGAGCGCGGCCGTCGCATCTTCCCAGTTCGCGTACTGGAAGGGAGGCGCCCCATCCTCCGTCGACGGATTCTGCTGGAGCGGCTGACTCACGCGATCCGGATCGTAGAGATCCTGCAGCGTCGAGTGCGTGAGCGACGAAAGGCCGCTCGTCCCGCCCCCGAACCGGTCGTTGGGGCTCAGGCCGAGGACGCGGCCGTCGCGCACCTGCGCATGGACGGCGACCGGTTCCGGCCCCGCATCCGCCAGCACGGTCGCGTAGGTCTCGGAAACGCCCGGCGTGATCCCCTCTTCCTCGACGAGGCTGGGGATGAGCTTGTCCCCGAAGTTCGGCGGCCCGCACGCCGCCAGCGTCGCGGCTCCGGCCCCGGAAGTTCCCAGCACCTTCAGGAAGCGGCGGCGGGAAGTCCCCGTTCCGTTCGCCGCCGCGCCGTTCAGGGCCTCCGGCTCCGGCGTGGCGGCGCCCGAACCCGTCCCCCCGCAGCCGCAGCCGCCGCAGCCGTCGCTGCTCCCGTTCAGTAGTGACATGCCGCGCAATCCGTGGGAGCCCGGGTCCGGCCGTAGTCCGTGTTGATGTCCCTCGGGTAGAACCCCTCGGGCTGACGAGGCGCCGGCGCCCGCGGCGGCGGGTTGTCCCGCGCCAGCGTGTGATCCGTCGCGACATCGCCCTCGAAGGGAGCCTGCCGGTGGCATTCGAGGCACCAGCCCATCGTGAGCGGCGCCCACTGGTAGACCCGGTCCATCTCCTCGACCGGCCCATGGCAGTCCTGGCACTCGAGGTTCCGCACGTGGGCCTTGTGGCTGAACTGCACGAACTCCGGCAGCTTGTACACCCACTCCCATTCGATCGGCTCGCCGCGCGCCTCGTACTGGCGCAGCTCCTCGACCGGCGGCAGCCCCGTGCCCGCGATGCGGTGGCACCCCATGCAGACCTCGAGCGACGGAACGACGCCCGACACCGACCGCTCCGTCCCCACATGGCAGTACATGCAGTCGATCTGGAGGTCCGTCACGTGGAAGCGGTGGTTGAACGGGATCGGCTGCTCGGGTCCGCGGCTCGCGTTCTCGTGATCGTAGATCGCGCGCCACTGCGGCGGCATCGTCGCGAGATCCTGCTCTTCGGCGAACTGCGCGGCCGCGGCCGCCGTCTCGCCCTCGCCCGCGGCCTGCGGATCCGCGCTCTCCTGGACGTGCAGGAAGGAGGACGGATCGAGGCTCGCGGCAGCGATCTCGAGTTCGCCGGTTGAAGGCCGGTACAGCGCCAGAGCGGTGGCGCCGAGGGCCGCGACGAGGACGCCCGCGGCCACGCGAGAGCTTATCTTCATCCGCCTCTCTGAGGGGGAATCGACGATGTGAGTCGCCCGGCAGCCTCCGCCGGCGGAAGCCCGGGTCGCGAACAAGGTAAAGCCCGCCCCGGTGGATGCAACCGTAGCCGGGACCCGCCGATCCGGCGCCCGCCGGAGCACCCCCCGAGGTTGACCGATTCGGCTCGTTCCTTTAGCATTGTGTCGTCCGAGCGGGCTCCCACCCGGGGTCCGCTCGTCTTGTCTTCGGGGGGGCCTTAGCTCAGATGGCTAGAGCGCTACGTTGACATCGTAGAGGTCACTGGTTCGAGTCCAGTAGGCCCCATCGAAACGCCGCTGCAGGGGGCTGTAGCTCAGTCTGGTTAGAGTGCCGGTCTGTCACACCGGAGGTCGCGGGTTCAAATCCCGTCAGCCCCGTCCCCAGAGGTACCAAGGGAGTCGAACGAGGGGCCGTAGCTCAGTTTGGGAGAGCGCTTGAATCGCACTCAAGAGGTCGCGGGTTCAAATCCCGCCGGCTCCACTTTTTCGTCGTCGCGTCCACCCCCGGCACCCCCCGCGAGCCCTCTCGCCGGGTTCGCCCCGGGTAGCGGCCGACGGCTCGCCACCGTAGCTCAGGGGTAGAGCACCGCATTCGTAATGCGGCGGTCGTCGGTTCAAATCCGACCGGTGGCTCTTAGGCAGCACCCCTCCGCCGACAGCCGGCAGGCCGGAGGCTTCGGAGGGAGACGAAGCAGGGACACGCGGGTGTAGCTCAGTTGGTAGAGCGCAACCTTGCCAAGGTTGAGGTCGCCGGTTCGAATCCGGTCACCCGCTTCTTCGCCGCCGGCTCGCGCGCGAGCCCGGCCCCCGCGCCCAACGCGCGGTCCGCAGTACCCCTCGGGGCGTGGCTCAGTCCGGTAGAGCGCTGCGTTCGGGACGCAGAGGTCCCCGGTTCAAATCCGGGCGCCCCGATTTTCCCGCCCGCCTTGTCATGTTTGGCCGGGCGTACTGTTAAGTGGGCCTGGTCATCCAAGTCGTCCCCCGAGATTAGGCGGGCCGCCAAAGGCGGTCGTAGCCAAATCCGGGCGCCCCGGCCCGGTCAACATGCGGCAGTTACATGCCACCCGTCGGCCGCGCCAGCGGCCACGGATCCACATGCCGCGCAGAAACCTTCCCGCAGACGGACACGCTCCGATCCAGCGTGACGGCGACCCCACGATCCCTGAGCCATCCCCAAGAAACGCGTCACGCCCCTGCTGAGCGGCCCAGAGTCTTGGAACGCCGATGCTGGCGCCAGGCGTTTCGAAGCGGCCGCCCAGACTTGAACCAGACCCTCTTGGTTTCGTTGCGATTGACGACGAAGTACTCGTCCGCGTGAAAGCGCGTCCGGCGATTCAACTCATCCACTTGCCACCGAGGAACAGGCACATGGCCACCTCCCTCGGTGCCGTGAGTAAGCAGGAGCATCTGCGTCGGGGAGATGGGAAGGGTGATCTCAATCGTCGAGACTGCCAAACCAGGAGATCGAAGGTGCCAAGGGAGCCGGTAGGCTTCTGGGTCGAACCAGACACACGGTCGATCCGACGTGATAAAGCCGACATCGTCATCAGTGGTCAGCACCCGAAGGCGCATTTGAATCAACCATGGCAGTTGAGTCTCAATCGCAAAAACGACCCATTGAGCTACCGGACCCTCTACGGACGTCTTGAAGTCCTCATAGCTGGCGGACGTGGTGCTACTTGCCGGTGGATATGCCCTGCGGGCCGCTCGCTCCTCAGGTGGGCGCGCGCGCATCGACTTCCGCATTTCATCCATTCGGGCCAGTGCACCCTGAAACTGTTTCTTCCAGTGATTCAAGTGAGGTAGACTCCGAGCCTGCATCGCGGCAACGTACGCGCACAGGAGCATGTGATCCCTTCCTTCGAGGCTCTTCGCAGTGGCAAGCACATCGTTTCGAATGCGCACAAACTCGGACTCCAATTCAGCCAACCCCTGCTCAACGGCAAGTTCGCGACGTCCGTCGTCGAGTGAAATGGTGTAGAGGTCGGTCTCGTGGAAGATGTTCTTGGGAGCTTTCCGTTTGCTCGACTTGCCGTCCTTGGCGAACCGCCACACGTAGGGTGTTTGGCCTTCTGGTGTTGCCGGATCGCACCACGCCGCCAAGTAGGAACGAGGTACCCAGTGCTGCTTCTTGTGCTTCATGCGGTTCTCGCGGTTCAGACGTTCGCTGGGTAACGCGTCGAGGAGTCGGTCGCTCGGCAGGCACAGTTCGTGATCTCCCGGTGACGGGCTTTAGCCAAGCCATCGAACAGGCCTGCACCATAAGATCGATCGAGGTGCGGTTCGCCGCCATACTAGGCCCGGTCGACCAACGCCTCAATCTCGACGAGATCAAGGACCGGAAGACGACGGTGCGCCGTCCGCAGTCGAACGGCTTCATCGAGCGCTTCCACCGAACGCTCCTGGAACCCCTCGGGATGGCGGGTAGCGCCACTTGGTACGAGTCCGTCGAGGAAACGCAGGGCGGGTCTTGACACTTGTCTCGAAACCGGCAACCGTAACCTCCCACACCACGGCCGTGGCACGGAGCGGCGCATCCCACATTAGATCTCTAGGGAGGGGTTCGGAAATCCAAGGGTCCCGCAGCAGTCAACCAAGAAGGAGGTGAAGATCACAGCCTGAAGCGCTAGCCTTGACGAGGCCGGGTATTAGGTGATGCCGTACTTGTACGTCGTACCCATCCCCGCACACCCCTTCCCGTCCGAGAATCCACACCAACAACCCCTAATAAGCTGAGCCCATCTCAAAGTCAGGAGTGACCATCGCCTCATGGAACAACCAGTCAAGACATCAGGTGACGAAGCCTTCGCGTCAAGGAAGCAGTACATCGTACCCAGCTATCAACGCAACTACGTGTGGAAGCAACGAGCCCATTGGGAGCCTCTTTGGGAAGACATCAGAGAGCTCACACGCCAAATCCTAGCTGACGGTACGCAGGCGAAACCCCACTTCCTTGGCACCATCATCACGAAGGAAATCGGTACTTCCGGCTTCATCAATCAATGGTGGGTCGTTGATGGGCAACAGCGCCTCACAACGCTCCAAGTGTTCATTGCTGCGACTCATACTGTCTTCTCTGAGCGTGACCTAGAGCAGTCAGCCGCGATTCTTTCTGACCTCCTCGTCAATCCAAGCAGCAGCGTGAAGGCTGAAGGCGACAAGTACAAGATCACGCACAAGAGCAGCGAGTACGCTGGCTTCACGGCGATAATTGATGCCGCTCTCTCGCCCGGTTCTTCCAACCGCGATCCGGAGGAATCGAGTCTCAGGGACTGCTACGCTTACTTCCTCGAAGCAGTTCGAGACTGGCTGGACTCCAGCGATTCTGACCAAACCGAAGCCCTAGCCGGAGCCTTGACCACGGGCCTCCTAACTAAGTTGCAAGTCGTTGACATTCGATTGGACGACCGGGAGAACAGCCACACGATCTTCGAGACGTTGAACGCTCGGGGTGCCCCTCTCACCGAATGGGAGAAGACCAAGAACTACATCCTCTCCCTGGCTGTTCGCGAGGATGACTCCTACGGAGATAAGTTCTACCGGGAGCATCTAGAACACTACGACGCTGATCCGTACTGGAGTCAGATCGTGAGCGAGGCCCGCTTCCACGGCAAGCACATCGATCGATTCTTGTTCTTCTTCGCACAGATTGAACTTCCCAAGCGTCTTCACAGCTTGTCGGGCGAGCTGATCAAGACGCTGCCCCGGGGCCGGCTTTATCGTGATTTCCGCTACGTCGGCGAGCACATCTACCGTGCCAATGACGACGAGCTGATGGCCATGACAGAACGTCTCAAGCGATACGCTGACATCTACAGGGCCATTGACGAACGTAACGGCTTCTCGGCCCACGCCGGGCAGGTCATGCATCGGGCGACTGATATCATCAAGCTGTCGTCGCTGATCCCCGTATTCATGGAGTTGGTGGAGAAGTTGGGTTACGGCGACGCGCTAGACCGAGCGCTCAGTGTCGTGGACAGCTACCTGATGCGGCGCGTGGCGCTCAAGGCGTACTACTCCGGTTTCGATGACGTAGCGTTCGCGCATGTCCAAGCGCTCCGCGATACGTCTGCGGACGAGATCGTGTCTGCCTTGATCGACCGCTTCGACAACTCGCCCAGTAGCGCGTATTGGCCTTCCGACGACCAGATCATGCGGTATTTCCTCAGCGGTGATATGTACAATCGCATCTCAAAACCACGCCTGAAGAACCTGCTGAGCGCCATCGCTGAGAGGATGCACGGTGAGAATACCACGTCGAGCGACGGTCCGTTTACGCTAGGATCGGTGACCATCGAGCATGTGGTCCCACAGGACTGGCAGCGTCACTGGGCCGACGATCTGAGCTTCGATGGCAGCGAAGACGCTAGGCATCGACTCGATCAAATCGTCCATCGCATAGGTAACCTCACGTTGGTCGCGTACAACTCCAAGCTGAGCAATCGCCCTTGGACCGAGAAGCGGGAACTGCTTGCGGAGGATCGCTTGGAAATGAACAAACGGTTGCTCCGAGACATGAAAGGGGAGGCTTGGAATGAAGCAGAGATCGGATACCGCAGCGAACAGATGGCGAACTACGTCATCGGGATTTGGCCTCACGCCGATGGTCTCCGGCGCAGCCTAGGCATCTCCGCAGTTGATACAGCGACTTGAACGCTGGCACCAGAGCGAATCGGCCTTGGCCGGCCTTCACTATGCCGTCTTCACCAGGACGCAGTGGACGAACTCGCTGGGTTATCTTGCCACCGCCACGGCTCCCACCGCCGAGAAGTCCGCCTCTGTCCGCGCATCTCCGACGCAGCGCTTCAGCGGCCGCCACAGCCGGGTTTCCTGCTCGCCCTCAAGTAACCCCAAGAGTTGGACACCCCACCCGCGGCACACGCGCGTGCAGTAGGTCCGGCGATGGAAGAAATCTAGGCGGCGGACCACCGTGTCGAACTCGGTCCGCCGCCTTCTACTCACCGCGTCTTGTCATTGATCGACTCTCCTAGTGGCCAGAACTGAGGCGGCACTGGAACGCGATAGTGTCGGCTAGCAAGAATAACCAACGGCCATAGGCCGAAGCGGACGGCAGACAACGAAGTGAACGCCCCGCTGGCTTCGTCTTCCAACTTGATACGAGCGAGCGTGGCCTCGAAAGAACGCTGGATCTCAATGTCGGTGAACGCCAGTCCGTGGGCATCGCTGTTCCGGTAAAGGTGGGTTTCGGTGTCGGAGCCCGGGAACAATAGCTGTAACGTCGAATGGGCGTAGGGTCCAGCTACGAAGTCCGCCAACTGCCCCAGCGTGTCAGCGTCCTTCGTGACAGCGGCCCAAACCGCCAGCGTGGGAATCAGCAAGCTGCCGGCGGTGGCTTCGACGCGATAATCATCGTCCTGCCTCGGGTGGTCGATCAGATCCCGGTACTCGTTGTGGACGCAGGGATACAGGCCATGGGTCCGAAAGGCGAACATCGTCGCTTCGGCAGTAGTCCCAATCCATTCGCGGATCACGGAGGCCGATTTGACTCCATTCAGGAAAAGGCATGCGATGTTGATGTCGATCGCCTGGCTGTCCTTGATCGGGGTGAACAGAATGGGGTTGGTCGCGATGATGTCGGTGAGAAGTTGGGCCGTCCGCCGCACGGCAAGTCCGGCTTGTTCCTCGTCTTCCTCCCGACCGTCTTGTGCGATACGCTCCGCAGAATGCAGGAGCCACAGCCCTCTGCTCCCGATGCGCCCAACGAGATCAAACATTCTGAGATTCACGTCCAAGGACGCATGGCTCGGCACGCCGGCACTCAAGCCGTGAGCCGCCTTGGCCCTCGGCTCAACGTAGCTGGCGATGTAGTCGTCGGCGATCTGGAGGTGCAGCTCGATGAGGCGTCCCATCGATTGTCCGATCTCCCGCGCGTCTTCCGATTCGGACTTGAGATACTCCTTGGCAAGCTCCCACGCGACAAGGACGGCCCGCTCGCTGCAAAGATAGGCGGCTTCGATGTTGTCAGCGTTGCGGCCCCAAACATAGAGCGTCCAAAGACTGAGGTAGATCTGGCGGATCGCCGTGAGGTGCGCCGGTCCGGCCGCCTCACACGCGTTGCCAATGCTGGTCATGAGGCGGCAGAAGTGTTCGAAACTGGCGTCGGGTTCGTCGACGAGCGCCAGCGACTTGCGGAAGTCAGACCGCCACGTTTCTGGAAGGGCGTTCTCCCGAAGCACGCCTGAGAGGATTAGGCCGGCCAGCCTGTCCCCATTCCAGATATCGAACTCGATCCTGCCCTCCTCTGTGTACTTGTCGATGTAGCCCCCGACCTCTGTTCGCACGCCTTCATGCAGCTCTCCACCGAGGCAAAGAACGATCACCACCGGGAGGTCCTTGAAGCGTTCCCCCAAGATCTTCGGGATGTACACTTCCCGTATCTCATCGAGCGACGCCCGCAGGGACTGTGGGCCGGTGTTCCAAGCGGCACGCCTGAGATCTCCAGGCTTGATGGAAATGAGGAAGACCTTACGGTCGCCCTCCCAATCGCCCTCCGCGCCGACATCGACGCCATACTGTCTCGTGCCGATCGCGGGTCTCGAGAAGACCGACATGCCGATTTCGCTGAGAAGATCGGGCAGGATGACGTCGAGTTCGCCGCGTTCCTTCAGCGACGCCAGATACTCTGCGAGGATCAGTTTCATTTCGGCGGAGCTTCCGACCGGAAGCGAAGAATCGTGTTCTGGAGGCCGACCGGATCGAGGGCCTCAAGCCTAGGCATGTCGATTTCCTGCTGAAAACTCGCCAACGGCATCTCTTGCCGCTGCGGGTCGCTCCCCTCGTCCGCAGGCACGTAGTAGACCGAACCACTGCCATAGAGTAGGACCGAACGATGAACGAGCTGGGACATGACTGAACGTTCTTGGGCTTCCTTCCAGATCGTCCGCGCCAGATCATTCTGCCGGTGAACCTGCATTAGGCGGTCCCGGGCGCTCGGTTGAAATGCGGAGCAGAGGCCGGTCCGCTGCAGTCCTTCGAGGTACCTCGCCAACGACGACGAGAGCCGTTTCACGGATACTTCTGCTGGGTCGTCCGCCGAGATAGCCCCTTCAAGCCACTCGATCTCGCCCGGATAGTTCAACAGAAAATAGGACCAAATCAGTGCTTCAACATCGGCGCGGTTCTCATCGGATGCAGCCCGGAGACAAGATAGGAGCAACGCCGATGCACCTGCCTTATGCGCGAGGCAGTAACCGAGGATCTTTCGGGCTAGGAATGGGACCCAGGCGGGATCGAGAGCGAACTCCGTCAGATCGATATCGAGGCCAGCGGGAGCTTCGTTGTGCGGCAAGAGTCGGCAGGCGACAAGGCTGAGCCGGTGGTCGCCGGCTAGGAGAAGCGAGACGACATACCATCCCAATAGGTCAGCAGGTCCGTTCGTGAGTTTGTGCCGGAAGCTACCCAGCGCTTCAAGATCAATAGAGTTGTCGCGATTACCAAGTAGATACCGCAACAAACGGAGCACGCGCTGTCGATCTCCATCCAAATCCCACTGACTCAGGATCACGTCGATGAACTGGATGGTGACGGGAGCATCTCCGTCCACATGTTGCATCGCCGAAAAGCTGGCGTCGATCATCGCCTCCGTATAGCTGCTGTGGCCGCCGTGAAGGC
This sequence comes from Candidatus Palauibacter polyketidifaciens, assembly GCF_947581785.1. NCBI lineage: Bacteria > Pseudomonadati > Gemmatimonadota > Gemmatimonadia > Candidatus Palauibacterales > Candidatus Palauibacteraceae > Candidatus Palauibacter > Candidatus Palauibacter polyketidifaciens. The sequence continues at coordinate 21,702 of NZ_CANPVO010000008.1, forward strand.
CGACTGTGATGGCTTGACACGTCATCGGCTGAGGATTGGTGCATGCCTTGATCAGGAGCGGCTCCACCACAGGCACGAGCCTCTCGCCGAACCGGTCAAGCAGTTGTAGAGCCGCTCCGACCGCGCACGCTGCATCCCGATCCGAACCCGGGGATTCGATCACCTGCTCGAGGCGTTCGGTTATCCGGTCAAGAATGCTGCCATCATCTTCCGGCGCTATTCGGCCGAGTGCGAGGAGGGCATCCTGCCGTATGTGTGGTTGCGGTTGCCGCGACAAGTCGAGCGCCTCCTCGGCATACTTCTCCGGATCATGTGCCGCACCGGCCACTAGAACATGACGGGTGATGCCCGTCTGCTTGTCTAGATCGCTTCGGACGAACATCAGTCCTTCGGCTGAGCGGCTGGGGCTGAGTTGAAGCCAGTTGACGAGCGCGTCGTAGACTTGGCCGGCGGCGAGGTCATTGCCGGCTTTGTCGAAGAGGACTTCACAGGTAGCCGCTGCTTCCGCGACTGAACAGCGGATCAGCGGCAGGGTCAGGCAGAAGACCTGTTGAAACCTGAAGAATGTAGGGTCCGCTGCGGGGAGTTGATCGGACCGGAAGACCTCCAGGAGGTCGAGCGTACCGTCATCGTGGAGTTCGGCAAGCACCTCTGCCAGCTGATCGGTTTCCTCATAGGAGACGGACGCGATCGTGCTGAGCAACGACTCTGTAAGGGCCGCGGCTAGGATGGCTTCGCGTGTGATCATGGAGTCAAGAAATGTCCGGGTCGACCAATCGTCGGCGCCGGTTCGCGCCACTCATGCATTGTCTCCCAATGACTCAAGCTCCTGGACGACGCCTTGAAACGCTTCCAGCGCGGTGAGCAGGTCTTCAACGATCTCGACCGCCAGCACCTTCGGCTCCGGTAGATTCTCGCCGTCCTCCAGAGCGCTGTCGCGGAGCCACAGCAGGTCCAGATTCAGCTTGTCGCGCGAAGCCAGTTCGTCGTGCTCGAAGGCTCTCCAGCGTCCCGCCTCGTTCTCCGGGCTCCACGTCTGTTTCCTCTGGTGGCGTTCGCCCGCACGGAAGCACTCGACAAACTCGTCGAGGTCCGCCCGCCGCAGCGGCTTCATCTTGAGGGTGAAGTGCTTGTTCGTTCGCAGGTCGTAGACCCACAGCCGCTCGGTCCAAGGCTTCTCGCGCGCGGGTTTTGCGTCGAAGAACAGGACGTTTGCCTTGACCCCCTGAGCGTAAAAGATCCCGGTGGGCAGACGGAGAAGCGTGTGGACATCGAATTGCTGGAGCAGGTGGCGCCGCACCGTTTCACCCGCGCCGCCCTCGAACAGGACGTTGTCCGGTATGACGATGGCGCAAGTGCCGTGCCTCTTGAGCAGGGTCTTCACGTGCTGGACGAAGTTGAGTTGCTTGTTCTTCGTGGTGGTCCAAAAGCCCTGCCGCTCGTAGACGTGCGATTCCGTCTCGAGTTCCCCTTCCTCGTTTACGATCTGGACGCTGCTCTTTCTTCCGAACGGCGGGTTGGTAAGCACCATCGAGAAGCGTTGGCTGGGATCGTTGGCTAGGCTGTCGACTCCCGACTGGATCGGTGACTCATCCGGGCTGATCCCGTGCAGATGGAGGTTCATGATGCAGAGCCGGGCCGTTGCCGGCACGATCTCCCCGCCTCGAACGAAGCCTTGTCGGAGATGGCGTTTCTGGTCGGGATCCAAGGTGCTTCCGTGCTCACGGACCACGTATTCGTGGGCAGCGAGGAGGAATCCGCCGGTGCCGCAGGCGGGATCGCAGACGGTGTCGGCCGGCCCTGGCTGCATCACATCCACGATGGCCTTGATCAGTTCGCGGGGGGTAAAATACTGACCGGCGCCCTTCGGCGACTCCTGCGCCGACTTGGCCAGCAGGCCTTCGTAAATGTCGCCCTTCACGTCCGCCCGCATCGACATCCAGTCCTCGGGATCGATCAGGTCGACGATCAGCCGCTTGAGGGTCGCCGGATTCTGGATCTCCTGCCGAGCCTTCTTGAAGATCTCCCCCAACATCCCTCCCTGCTTCGGAAGCTCTGTCAGGATGCGTCGGTAGTGCGTCTCCAACTCCTCGCCGTCGCGAACGAGAAGGCTCGGCCAGTCGAGCCCGTCCGGTACGATGGGAGGGCGGCTCCACGGAGGCTGGGTCTGCTGGTGGGCCATCTTCAAGAACAGAAGGAAGGTGATCTGCTCCGTGTAGGCCATGTAGGACAGCCCGTCGTCACGTAGCAGGTTGGCGAAGCTCCAGGCTTTGTTGACGATCTGTTGCGTGTCGTTTGGCATCAGGTGACTTGGCTCATGCGCTTGCGTTTCGGCTTCGAGGAGCGCCGCCTTCTCTTGTTCCCTTCAGCATCCCGCTCCAATCGGATGCGTTCAAGCAGGACGGACGCGGGCTCGTCGTTAGGATCTTGCGGGACCAGGCGCCCCTCGACAGCGCGCTTGAGGATGGACTGGCGAAGGGCGGGCGCACGGAGTGCCATGCCCGCTTCAACTTGGTCTTGCACGTCCCGTCCGGTGTCACAAAGCAAATCTGCGGATCGGACAGCGCGGACTTGCTCGCGGATGGGGGCCAGGGGAATGGGAAGCGCCCTGACCTTGGAGAGGCTGAGTGTGTACAAACCAGACGTTGAACTCGCCTTCGCCAGTACCGCCTGCCGGCCGCGGGGCGAAAGGAGCCATGTCAGCAGCCATCGAGACCGGATGGAAGGAGCACAGCGAACCTTGATCAAGTGATTCTGATGGCAGCACGGCTCCAAGCCCCCCCTCCACTCCGCCACGCGTCCGATCTGTTCGGCGCTTCCGTTGCCTTCCACGATGAGGAGATCGCCAGGACGCAGGGCCACGCGATCAAGTTCTGCTTCAGAAACTCCGATCATTCTCACGTCGTCCAACCTGATCTCGTCGGCGTAGACGTTGGCTACGCGCAGATAGGGGTACTTCACCGGCAATCCACTCCTTGCTGGGTTCTTGGTTAGCCCGCCGGTCACTTCTGCCACCTGATCCACCGTCGCCCAGCACCATCCCTTGGGTAGCGGCGGCAGGTTGCCGGCATCCGGTTCTACGGGTTCCTTGTACTTGTTCTCCCAGTTCTTCGGTGGTCTTTTTTCCTTCGCCTTGAACTTCGCGAGTTGTTCCTCCTCCCAGTGCTTCCGCCGTTCGGCCAGGATGCGCCTAAGCAGGTCCTCGCCGGCCTCTTCGGGCGGATTCTCCTTCCTCCATTGCTGGGTCATCCTGCCCTCGACCGCCGCCTTGAGGACGGACGCGCGGTAGTGCTCCAGATTGGCCTCGGCACGCTCAAGCGCGGTGATGCCGATGTCCAGTCTCGCGAAGAGTGACTCGATTCTGGCGACGACGCGCTGTTGTTCGGCGATCGGGGCTAAAGGGATCTTCACATCTTCCAGCCAGATTTTCCGGACACGCAACTGTCCAACCGCACCCTGCATGTTTCTTCGCGCTTGGTCCCTGAATTCGGATCGAGAGAGGCAGTAACCGATCCACGGGCCCATGCCGTCCGTGTGCAGCCGCAGGACGAAGAACTCGGTGGAACCATAGCCGAGAGGTGGTTGAATCTCGGGAACAATGGCGATCTTCCCGTTCTCCATGCACGGTGTAATCTTGGCAAAAAGCACGTCACCAGGTTGGAACTGCGTATAGCCGCGCTTGATCGCCGCGAAAGCCCGTCGCTCTGTAACGTCGATTCCCCCGAATTCCTCGGCTACTCGCGCCATGGGGACGAATACAAGTGGGGTCTGGTCGTCGTAATCGGGCTTAGCCTTAGTCGGATTGATGCACACCACGTCCTTCATCCGGGCTAGGACCCATCCCTCCGGTACGTCCTTCACGCGGCCAGTCTCTCATTCAACTCAGCCAGCATCCCGTCCAGATCTTCCCCGAACGCCTGCCACGCGCCCCCGAGCCCACCCCACTGGTTGAACGGCACGTCCTCGAAGTTCTCCCGCTCGATCACCAGGCTGGTAGCGATATGGTCCTTGATCGCATCCAGCCACCGCCGTTGCTCCACCGTGAACTCCTGTCCCCCGTGCGTCTTCTCTTCCAGCCACGCTTGGTATCGCACCTCCACCTGATCTGCCACGGGAGCGAGCGTATCCTCCGGACCGATCGCATGCTTCACGATCGCGACCAGATCGACGAGCGCGCTGCCACCCCGACCCTGTACACGCTCCGGCTCCAGCGCTTCGTAGAGCCGCCACAGCCCGTTGGCGGGATCGTGGAGCCCGACTGGAGGATTGCGTAGCGCATCCCGCAGCTCCTTCACGTGACGGTACCGGAGCCCCGCGCGGTAAGGACGGCTGTACAAGATCCGCAGCGCTTCGATGTCATCCTTGTTCTCCTCGAGGAACCGCTGGAAATCGTCAAGCTTCGAGCGAGCGCTCTGGACCGCCGCCTCGCTATGCCCGAAGTCGAGTAGGACGTCGATCGCCGCTTCGTCGATGATCTGGTAGAGGCTCTGCGCGATCTCGACGATCGCCCGCCTGAGTCCCGGCTGGCTGAACGGCTTGAGCGCCTCGGCCATGCGCTCACGCTCCACCGCGTCCAGCTGCTCTGCGGATGGCTCCTCATCCTCGGGCAACCCGTGCTTCGCGAGGGCTGCCTCATTTGTAGCCTGCGGATCGATGCTCTCCAGAAGTCGACCGGTCAGCCCCGCCAGACTCTGACCGCCCGATTCGCGTGCGATCCGCGACGCCTGCCCCTCGTCCACCTGCCGGCCGAGCCGAGCCAGGCGCGATGCCAAGCTCGACGCCAGGTCCGCGTCGACGATCCCCATCGCCACCCTCTGAAGCAGCTTCTCAGTGCTGACCGAAGGCCGACGCTCCAGCGGAGGCGATACGGTCTTGTCGCGCTCGCACACGCCGACCGCATCGACGATGACGAAGTGCGTCTTGTCAGTTGCGTCCGGGGTCACGCTCTGAAGGTCGTCGCGATCGATGACGCGCACCCCGCGCCCCTTCATCTGCTCGAAGTATCCCGCCGAGTTGACGTTGCGCATGAACAGGAGGCATTCGAGCGGCTTCACGTCCGTGCCGGTCGCAATCATGTCCACGGTGACCGCGATACGCGGGTTGTACGAGTTGCGGAAGCTGCTGAGAAGATCCTCGGGCGAGGCGCCGGTGGTCTTCGACGTGATCTTCTGGCAGAAGTCGTTGCCCTTGCCGAACTCCTCCTTGATGATCTTCACGATGTCGTCAGCGTGGCTGTCCTGCTTGGCGAAGACGAGCGTCTTGGGGACTTCGGTGCGGCCCGGGAAGATCTCCGTGAACAGGTGGTCCCGAAAGGTGCGCACGACAAGCCGGATCTGGTCCGGAGCGACGACGTCCCGGTCGAGTTGGGTCGCGGTGTACGTGAGGTCGTCCTCCAACTCCGCGAGCGTCGTCTTCCGGGTACGGCGGTCGCGCCTCGGAACATAGCGCCCCGCTTCCGCGGTCAGGCCGCCACCCTCCTCCGAGATCTTCGTCTTGATGCGGTAGATGTCGTAGCCGACGTTGACCCCATCCGCCACGGCCTTCGTGTGCGAATAGTCCTGCACGACGTTGTGCCTGAAGAAACCGATGGTGTGCGGACTCGGGGTCGCGGTCAGCCCGACCAGGAACGCGTCGAAGTACTCGATCACCTGCCGCCAAACGTTGTAGATCGAGCGGTGGCACTCGTCGATGACGATGAAGTCGAACATCTCCGGCGGCACGTCGGGCGTGTACTCGACCGGAACGGGCTCGCTGCCGGGCTGTCGGGCGGACTCGAAAAGCGACTCGTCCTCGTTGGCGGGGTCGTACTCGGGATCTCCCTTCAGGATCGAATAGAGGCGCTGGATGGTCGTGATGACGACCTTGCTGGCCGGATCGATGGCGTTGCCGCTCAAGTGCTGGACGACGAACTCCTCGGAGAAGGTGTACGCGGAGGAAGGATCCCTGAACTGCTGGAACTCGTTCAGCGTCTGCCGTCCCAGGTTGTTGCGGTCGACGAGGAAGAGGATGCGCTTGGCCTTGGCGTACTTGATGAGCCGGTGGCAGGCCGAGACCGCGGTGAAGGTCTTGCCGCTGCCCGTGGCCATCTGGATGAGGGCGCGCGGCCGGGCATGCGAGAGCGACAGCTCCAGGTTCGCGATGGCCTCGTGCTGGACGGGCCAGAGCTTGCCTTGCGGCAGGTCCGGCATCTTCCGGAGCAGCCGGCGCAGCTGTTCCGATCCGAGATCCTGTAGCCGCAGCAACTCCTCGGGACGGTGGAACGTGAAGATCTCGCGACTGCGCGGGTCGGGGTCGAGGCCGTTCGTGAACTGGGTCACCTCGCCCGTGGACTCGTAGGCGAAGGGGAGGGGGCGGTACCGCGCGGGAACCTGCTCGTCGAGCCCTTCGGTGTAGCGCTTCGACTGGACGACGACGCCTTGGAGGGTGTGTCCGGCGGGCTTCGCCTCGATAACCCCAACGGCCCACCCGTCTGCGTAGAGCAGGTAGTCGGCGGATCCGCGCCGGATCTCGGCACCGTCCGTCCATCTCAGAGGAAACTCCCGGACAGCCACGCCACGCCCCGCATGGATGTTCATGGACGCGAAGTCCTGAACGACCCAACCACAGGCTTCGAGTTGCCCGTCGATCTTCACACGGGCTTGCTGCTCAGGTGTCAGCGGCACAGGAACGCGGTCATCTCAAACCGGGGCATGGCTCGACGGCTCCGTGCGCAATGGTTTGCGAGAAGGGTGGTTGAGGGTTGGTTGAGCGCATGGCGGATAATACGGCGAAACGGTGGAGGGCCGCGATGGCGGCCAGCCCGCAAGCGATCGACATCGCTCCGCAACCAGGGTGGGGAAGGGTGGTCGGCGCGCCTCGGGCCGAACTTGACGATGGTAGGCCAATGGCCTACATCATAACACATGGGTTTTGAGTGGGACGATGCCAAGAGCGAGGCCAACAAGAAGGACGTTCGGGAATATGGGCACGACGCGCATCAGAATTGATCTGGACGACCCGGCAAGCCTACCCGAAGGGAGGGTCGACTACGCCGTCTTGGACAGCACCACGGAGGCGGACCTGATCGCGCAGCAGCGGGAGGACGACGCCGAAGCAATGCGGGACATGGCGCGGTTTACGCGCCGGGTCCGCAAGCGCATGGGCTTTACGCAGGTGGAGTTTGCGCGGCGCATCGACGTATCGCTCGAGACGATCCGCAACTGGGAACAGGGCAAGCGGGGTCCCACGGGCGCCGCCAGAACGTTGCTCCGCATCCTGGACAAGGCCCCGGAAATCGCGCTTCAGGTGCTAGGCTGAGGATCAACTCCGACCCGGAACGCACCGGCAAGCGGATCGGGGACCTTAAGGAATACGTCCGCCGGAATCTGCTCGACGCCGAGCGCTTCATCTGCGGACACCACCGGGATTGCGGTGCCAGCGCGCCCCCGTACTTCTACGAGGGCCAGATGAGCCACGTCGGCAAGCACTACGACCTCTTGGTGGACGATCAGGAACTGCGGATGGTCGTGGTTGGACAGGAGTACGGACAGGCCTTCTCCCGGGTCGACCTCGAAGCCCGCACGTCGATGATCGATGGATCGGTGCGGGAACGTCGCACTATCCGTCGTTCGACGAGAATGCCTACGCGACGGAGTCCGGGGCCGACCGGCGCACGCTAGCTGGCTTGGTGCGGCCCTAACCTGCCTCCCGCGCCTCCCGCGTCAGCGTCTCCAGCATCTCCATGTAGAACTCCCGCTGCGACTGCTGGTCTTGCGTCAACGGGCCGACCACCCCCTCCACGGCGCCCGTGAGGCGGGCGAGGCGGCTGGCCAACTCACCGAATTCGCGGCGCAGGTCGCGCAGCTTGGCGGCGCGGGGGCCGACATCCTCCGCAGCGATTCCCTCGAGCGCCTCCTCGATACGCGACCCTTCGGAGTCGACCCGGGCTCTCGCCTCGGCCAGCTCCAGCAAAGTGGTTGTCCAGGCTGATCTTACGTCGACAGGCGCATCGATTCGCGGATCCTCGCGCACCGAAAGACGTCGTGCGGACTCCACCCCGACAGCCTGCAGGCGCGCGGTGTAGGTGCCGGGGACGACCAGCGGGCCTCGTCCGGCCTCCACCTCGTGGCGCATGTCCCACACCACCCGGTTCATCCCCTGTCCCGTGGTCCCGTCCAGCATCGCAACGCGTGCGCCGCCTTCATCCTCGATGGCAACACTCACCGTCTCGTCGGGTGCCTCCTCGGCGAGCCAGTAATCAAGGATGGCGCCGTTGGGCGGATTCTCGCCCTGGTAGTGGACATCGCCCGCGTGGGCGGCTCCGCCTGCACGCCTGATCTGCGTGGCGGGCTCGATGGTGAACAGGTGCGCCGGGCTGGCCATGACCTCGGGCGTCAGTTCCTGGAGTGCGTTGATCTGATCGAGGATCCAGATGCCTCGCCCGTGCGTCCCGAGCACGAGGTCGTTGTCGCGCGGATGGATGACGAGGTCGTTGAACGGGAGCGTCGGCATCCCGCCCCGCACCTCGGTCCAGTGCGCGCCGCCGTCCATCGTGTAGAAGAGCCCGATCTCGGCGCCCAGGAAGAGCACCGAGGGGTTGCGCGGATCCTCGCGCACCGTGCGCAGCACGCGCTCGGCGGGCAGATCGCCGGTGATCGAGACCCAGGTCTCCCCGTAGTCGTCGGAGCGGTACAGGTAGTTGGCGTAGTCGTCGTTGCGGTAGTTGTTCCAGACCGCATAGACGCGGCCCTCCTCGTGTCGGGAGGGCTCGATGCCGTTCACCCACGCCCCGGGGGGAAGGCCGGGGAAGCCGGAGAGGGCGGAGGGTTCGTCCGAGTCGGACGCGTCGCGGGCGGCCACGTCGGTCCAGCGTTCGCCGCCGTCGCGGGAGACGTGCAGGCGGCCATCCGCGGTGCCGGCGTAGATGAGGCCCTGCCGGAGCGGGCTTTCCGCGACGGCCGAAATGGTGGGGTAGTAGGGAACGCCGTCGTCCAGAGATGGCGTGAGGTCGTTCGGCATCTGCCCCATGACCGGCAGGGTGCGCCGATCCACGCCGGTGGTGAGGTCGCCGAGGGCCTGCCACGAGTCGCCCTGGTCGGTGGTCTTCCACATTGTCCGGGTACCGGCGTACAGGGTGGATCCGTCGTGAGGCGAGATGATGAAGGGACCGTCCCAGTTGGCGGGCTCCATGGCGTTGCCCAGGCGCTGCTCCTCGAAGGTGCCCACCTCCCGCCAGGTCTCCCAGTTGCGCCGGCCCGCGATATTGCCCGCGGGATTGCCGGGCCGGATGCTGGTGCGCTGTCCGCTCCGAATATCCAGCCGTGATAGGCCCAGATATTGTGATTCTGTATATATGATATAGTTGTTTGTTGTATCCGGTATGTTCACGAAGCCGTCGCCGCCCCCCAGCCGGCGCCAGTCGCTGTTGACAATCCCCTCCATGCGGTACGTCTCGCTGGGCCCCATCCAGGAGCCGTTGTCCTGAAGGCCTCCATAGACGTTATAGGGCTCCGCCATGTCCACCTGGACCCGGTAGTACTGGCTCACCGGCAGGTCGGAGATGTAGAGCCAGCTCAGGCCACGATCCCAGGAGATTCCGAGCCCGCCGTCGTCGGCCTTCATCACGTGGCGCGAGTCGTCGGGGTTGACCC
>NZ_CANPVO010000009.1 GCF_947581785.1 Candidatus Palauibacter polyketidifaciens
AACGGACGGCTCACGCCCCTGCAACAACTCGTCGGGCCAAGGGTCAACAACGTCCTTGGCATCTACACCTAGCGGCCGAGCGCCGTCCCGCCGCGACGGGGGTCCGACCAGGCGGTCCAGGATCCGTCCGGCATCGCCATGATCAGCTGCAGGTCGCCCGACATGCCGCCCGTGAAGTAGGCGTCGGGCGGGCCGGGGTCGCGCTCGCGCACGGTGTGTCCCAGCGCCTCCAGGGCGCTCGCCGTGGCCCCTCCCAGTCCTCCGTATTCGTGGAAGACGAGGTCCGGCAGGTGCTGGTGGTGGACGCGCGGAGCGTGGACCGCCTGCACGACGTTCATCCCGTGGTCGACGACGTTGAAGATGGACTGCAGCACCGTCGTGATGATCGTGGCGCCGCCGGGGGTCCCGGTGACGAGGAAGAGGTCGCCCTCCGCGTCTTCGACGATCGTGGGGCTCATCGCCGACAGCATGCGCTTGCCCGGACCGATCGCGTTCCGCTCGCCCTGCACGAGGCCGAACTGGTTCGGCGTCCCGGGTTTCGAGGCGAAGTCGTCCATCGTGTTGTTGAGGAAGAACCCCGCCCCCTCCACGACGACCTTGCCGCCGTACCACGAGTTGATGCTGGTCGTGACCGCGACCGCGTTCCCCTCCGCGTCGACGACCGCGTAGTGGGTCGTGTGGCTCTCGTCGAGGAAGGCGTCGATCCCGGGGTTGACCTCGGCGGACGGCGTCGCGCCCTCCGCGGAGATCGTCGCCGCGCGGCTGTCCGCGTAGGCCTCCGAGAGGAACTCGTCGACGGGAAGCTCGACGAAGTCCGGGTCCGCGAGGTACTCGTTGCGGTCGGCGTAGGCGCGCCGGAAGGATTCGGCCATCACGTGGATCGTCTCGGGGCTGTTCCAGCCCATGGCGCCCAGGTCCCAGCGTTCCAGGATGTTGGCGATCGCCGCCATGGTGAGGCCGCCCGAGGACGGCGGCGGCATCGAGTGCACCGTGTAGCCGCGGTAGTCGAAGGCGACCGGATCGCGCCACACCGTCTCGTAGCGGTCGAGGTCCTCCAGCGTGATGATGCCGCCGCCGCGCTCCATCTCCTCCACGATCAGGGCGGCGGTCTCCCCGCGGTAGAAGTCGTCGGGCCCCTCGTCGCGGAGGCGCGTGAGGACGGCGGCGAGATCCGGCTGCGAGAAGGTGCCGCCGATGCCGGGGACGGCGTCGCCGGGGAGAAAGATGCGCGCGCTGTGGGGGAAGGCGCGGATCCCCTCCTGCGCCGCATCGAGCGTGGACACGAGCCGCGTCGTGACCTCGAACCCGTGCGCGAGGTCGATGGAGGGCTGCACGATGTCGGCCCAGGGAAGGCTGCCGAAGCGCCGGTGCGCCTCCCACAGTCCGGAGACGGTCCCCGGCACGCCCGCCGCGAGGTGTCCCAGAACGGAGAGGTCCGTCACGTTCCCGTCCTCGTCGAGGTACATGTCCCGGGTGGCGGCGAGCGGCGCCTTCTCCCGGTGGTCCTGTGCGAAGACGGTGCCGTCGGCGAGGCGCACCATCATGAACCCGCCCCCGCCCAGGTTGCCGGCCTCCGGGTTCACGACGGCGAGCGCGAGTCCCGTGGCGACCGCCGCGTCCACCGCGTTGCCGCCGGCCGCGAGGATCTCCACGCCGACGCGCGACGCGAATTCGTCCGTCGAGGCGACCATCCCCTCCGTAGCCGTCACCGGCGCGTCGTCGGCCGCAAAGGGCCATCCGTCCGGGAAGGCGCCCCCCGCTTCGATGAACGCGCTCGCCCCACCGCTCGTGACGCCCGTTTCGGCACCATTCCCGACGTCGTCCGGCCGGCAGCCGCCGAGGAGCAACAGGACCGCAAGGCCCGCACCCAGCGAGAGCGGCGTCCGGCCGCGGCGGAACGTCGGCCAACGTGGCCGCGAGGGTTCGATTCGGTCTGCGTCGCGCATCTGAAATGACTCCCGGGATTGGAGTTCGGAGTTGGACATCGGGCGCCGGCCCTCGGCTCCCGCATCCGGCCGCCATTGTGCCCCTCGGCCCGACCGACCGGCAAGCGTCCCGCCGCGCGGCCATGGGCGGTAAGACACCGCTGTCGGCGGAGGGGCGCGCGTGACCCGTCGCCCTCGCCGACTGGGCTGCGAGGCCACAACGCCCACGAGGCGTTATGTTGATAACTTGCTTTTGCTGTACGCCCGAACTTGACATTGGTCGGTTGCGGCCAGCGAGATCGCACCCAGGACGAACGACTGCCGGAGGACCACATGGCGACGAACGCGGAAACCATGGCACGGATCACGGTCCGCCCGGACGTGTTCGGAGGCAAGCCCATCATTCGCGATCTCCGTATCGCCGTGGAGCATATCCTCGGCATGCTGGCGGCAGGTGACACGCCGGAGAGGATCCTCGAGGAATACCCGATGCTGGAACGGGATGACATCCAGGCGTGCCTGCTCTTCAGCCACCGGGCCCTCGCGGGCGACCACGTCCACGAACGGATACAGGTGCAGCCGAACGCTTGAAGTTCCTGCTCGACCTCTGCGCGGCGTCCCGAGCCCTTCAGGAGACGCTGACCGGCTTGGGGCACGACGTCCTGACTGCGTGGGAACTAGACCCTCGCGCCACCGATGAAGAACTGCTCGCGGTCGCGAACCACGATGGCCGAGTACTCGTCACGAAGGACAAGGACTTCGGTGAATTGGTCTTCGTCCTGCGCCGTCCGCATCCGTGCATCGTCCGTCTCGTTGACATGCGGGTCGCGGACACGGTCACCGCCATGCGGGAATTGATTGAACAGCATGCGGATGCGATGCAGCGCGGAGACTTGATCGTGGTCACTCCGACGCGCGTCCGCGTGCGTTCGGGTAGCCGGACGCGTGAAGGAGCCGAGTGATTGGCGACCGTGTCCAGGTGATGGGCAACAGTGGGTCGGGGAAGAGTACGCTTGCGGCGCGGCTGGCGGAGGCGCTGGATGCGCCGTTTGTCGAGTTGGACGCGCTCAACTGGCTGCCGGGCTGGGTCGGGCTGAACCAGACGGATCCGGACAGGTTCGAGCGCCGAATCCTGGAGGCGACCCGGGGAGAGCGCTGGGTCGCCGCAGGTTCGTACGAGAAGTTCTCCCGGCGGATCCTGTGGCCGCGCCTCGATACCCTCGTTTGGCTCGATCTGCCGCTGCCCCTGCTCGTGTCGCGCTTCCTCCGCCGTTCGTGGCGGCGCTCACGGTCCGGGGAACTGGTGTGGGGAACGAACCGGGAGCAGTTCCGGCGCCACCTCCTGGTCTGGCGGCACGATTCGCTGCTCGCCTGGATCATCACGCAGCACAGGCGCAAGCGACGAAACATGCTCGCGCGCATGTCGGACCCGCGCTGGGCGCACATCCGGTTCGTGCGCCTCACATCCCCCCGCGAGGTCGAAGCCTTCGCTGCAAGTGTGTTTTCCGTTTGGTCGGACCAAATGTAAAATACGATTATGGTTTGGCGTCCCATCTGGTTGGTCCCTCATTCGCCGTAGCGGATAGCCGCCTATGCGAATCGATCGTTCGGTCGTCCCCGCGCGTCTCCGGTATGGGGAGACGTTCAATGCGGCCTCCTGGTACATCGACCGACACGTGGCCGAGGGGCGGGGCGAGAAGGTCGCCATCGCGCAGGCCGGGAGGGCGGTCACGTACGCGGAACTGGCCGAGCGGGTTGCGCGGGCGGGGAACGCGCTCCTCGGGCTCGGGCTCGCGGCGGGCGACCGGGTGCTCATGGTCGTGAAGGACGGTCCCGAGTTCTTCTTTTTCTTCTGGGGGGCGATCAAGGCTGGGATCGTGCCCGTGCCCGTGAGCTACCTCATGCGGGCGCGGGATCTTGCGTTCATCATCGCCGACTCGGAGTGCCGGGCCGTCGTGTACTCGCCGGAGTTCGCGGCGGAGGTCGTGCCCGGGCTGGCGGCGGCGCGTACGGGAGCCCGCGGTCTCGCGCTCGAGGCGGAGGGCGGGGTGCTCGACGATCTGGCTGCGGCCGCTCCGGAGCTGGAGGCGGCGCCAGCCCGGCCGGAGGACATCGCGTTCTGGCTCTACTCTTCGGGCACCACGGGCCGTCCCAAGGGAGTGCCGCACCGCCACCGCGACATGCCCGCGACCTGCGAGCACTACGCGGTGGGCATCCTGGGGCTGGGCGAGGACGACCGTTGCTACTCCGCGGCGAAGCTCTTCTTCGCGTACGGTCTCGGGAACGCGATGACCTTCCCGCTGTGGGTGGGAGGCACCGCGATCCTCGACGAGCGGCGTCCGACCCCCGCGACGACGTTCGAGACGATCGAGACGCTGCGTCCGACGGCCTACTTCGGCGTGCCGACGCTGTACGCGGCCCAGTTGCAGGCGCTGGACCCGTCGCGAGCGGCGGCCAGCGCCCCGGCTCGCGGCACGCCGGCGGGGCAGGGGAGTCCCGATCTGGGGTCGCTCAGGCTGTGCGTGTCGGCCGGCGAGGCGCTGCCCCCGGAGCTCTTCCGCCGCTGGAAGGCCGCCACCGGTCTCGAGATTCTCGACGGGATCGGCTCCACCGAGGCGCTCCACATCTTCATCTCGAACGCGCCGGGCCACGTGAAGCCCGGGAGCACCGGCCGTGTCGTCCCAGGCTACGAGGCGCGGGTCATGAACGAGGATGGGACGGAGGCGGGTCCCGGCGAGGCGGGACAACTGGAAATCCGCGGCGACTCCACGACCTCCGGCTACTGGAACCGTCCGGAACTCGAGGGACGGACGATCGTCGACGGCTGGCTCCGCACGGGAGACCGGTACGTGCGCGACGCCGAGGGCTGGTTCCACTACCAGGGCCGCGGGGACGACATGATCAAGGTGGGCGGGATCTGGTGTTCTCCGTTCGACATCGAGGCCCGCCTCATGGAACATCCGTCGGTGCTGGAGGCGGCGGTCGTGGGCCGCGAGGACGACCACGGCCTCGTGAAGCCGGAGGCGCACGTCGTGCTGTCGGAGCCCCTCAGGGAGACGGCGGGCGCGCCGTCCGCCGCCGACACGCTGACGGCGGAACTCGTCGCGCATTGCCAGGAGGGTCTCCCGCGCTATATGTACCCGCGCTGGATCCGGTTCGTCGCCGAGCTCCCGAAGACGGCGACCGGAAAGATCCAGCGGTTCCGACTCCGGGTCTGAAGAAGCCCCCGCCCCTCGGGCGAGGGCGCCACCGTCGGAGGAAACGCCATGTTCGAACGTCGTCGTGTCGCGGTCGTCGCGGTGCTTGCGGGCGTTCTGCTCTGGAGCGGGTGTTCCATGCTTTTCATGCGAAGACCGCCCAAGGGCGAGGGACCGGTGGCGCTGGGCGATTGCACCCGCAGCCTCGCCGCGCCGATCATCGATAGCGTCGTCGGATTGGTCAACGTCGGAGTGGCGGCTGGGATCTGGGGAGATTCGCGCGGGGCGTTCGATTCTGATGAGGACTACGACGAGTACCGCTTCTACACTGGCCTCTCGTCGGGCGCGTACGCCGTCTCCGCGATCCACGGTTTCGTGTGGAGCGAAGATTGCCGGCGCCGCAACACGCTGAGCGAGCAGGCGATCCGCGACCATCTCCGCGTGCTGGCGGCGCAGCAGCGAAGCGACCGCTGAAGAGGACGCCGGTCTCGGCGCTGATCATCGCCCTGGCCGCCGCGCCGCTCGCGGGTCAGCCGCTCGTTCGCCGCTCCAGCACGCAGTAGCCGTAGAGCTTGAGCGTCTCGCGCCAGTCCTCCGGGTACTCCGCCACCATCTGACCCAGCCCGTACTCCTCCGCCAGCTCCGCGAACGTGCCCGACTCGGCCACCTCGAACGGCGTCTCCCGCTCGAACACCTTCAGGTCCGGGAAGCCCGTGGGAAACGAGGCGTTCATCGCCCGCTCCACCCCCTCGAGCCGCTTGCGGTCCTCGTCGGTGTCGAAGTCGCGGCGCTGCAGGTCCAGCGAGAAGTAATCGAAGGCGATGCGGAGCGACGACATCGCCCCCGCGAGCCGGTTCAGGAACGGCATGATGCTCTCCGGGGGCAGGTACATCGTGTTGCCCTCCCAGACCATCAGCGTCGGCGCCGCCGGGTCGAAGCCGAGGTCGGCCAGGTCGCCCGGAACATCCGCCTCCAGGTAGTTCGCGAAGAGCGACGGCGGCTGTTCGACCCCGTTGTTCGACAGGATATGGCGCTTGAACTCGAGGACCGCCTTCTGATCCACCTCGAAGAAGGCCGCGCCCGCGTTCCGGTAGTGATGCGCGCGCATGTCGAAGCCGCCCCCGAGCAGCACGACCTGGCGCGCCCCGTCCTCGATCCCGCGCTCCACGAACCGGTTGAAGTAGCGCGTGCGGAACCGGACCATCGTCGTCGAGGGCGGGAACGCCGCGTCGAGTTGCCGGGCGGCCGTGCGCGCCCGGTCGTTCGAGAACCACGGGGCGTAGGGATCGTTGAAGAGCGGATGCGGCTTTTCGGGCTCCAGGGCCCGGATCGACGCGATGACAAAAGCCGTCGCACCGATTTCGTTGATATCGATCATGGGTCGAAAGAACCTGGGATATGTGAGAGTGAAGGATGCGGTCAAGGCGAACATCGCTGCCTGAAATATAGTACGAGGGGAGGAAGATGCCTCCACAGCGCTCCCGCGGCTCTCCCGCGAAGTTGATGAATGGACGCCAACCGCGGAGAATGGGGGTTGTGAGAGCCGCCGCCCCGCTCCGCGGCCGGCCGCCCGCGTACGCATTCGCATGGAGGGAGACGCCATGTCCGCAGGACGAAATTCCGCGCAAGCCGCCATCCACGCCGTGGCCCTGGTCCTCGCGCTGGCCGCCGCGCCGCTCGCCGCGCAGACGACCATCGGCGTGCGGGCCGGAATCGGTCCCGCGAGCCTGTCCGGGGCCGACCTGGAGACCCGGGGCGCCGCCGCGTTCGATGAACCCCGAGACGGGATCGTGGCGGGGGTCGACGCGGGGATCCCGCTGAGCGGCGGACTCGGCGTGCGCATCGGCCTGGGGCTGGCCCAGAAGGGCGGCGCCGTGAAGGTGCCGTCGTCGATCAGGGCGAGCCGGCTGCTCAACGAGTCGACGGCCGAGATCGACTACCTGCAGTTCTCCGCGCTCTTTCGCGCGGGCACCGCCGCCGAAGAGGGGCGTCTCAACTTCGGCTTCCTCGCCGGGCCCTACGTCGCCTTCAACCTCTCGTGCCAGGTGGTGGTGACGTCGGTCGACCCCGGACCCATCCGTCCCGAGGTCCCTCCGGGCATTCCCAACCGCGTGGGGCGGACCGGGGGTGCGGGGCGGACGGCGAGCGCGCAGGACACCGCGGTGGCCTGCGGGGAGGGCGGCGTGAGCGAGGTCAAGTCAACCGACTTCGGACTCGCCCTCGGCGGCGGGTTCCAGGTGAGACTGACCGCTTCGCTCGATCTGGCGTTCGACGTGATCTACGCCCGGGGTCTCTCCGAAATCGACGATGAGGGGAAGAAGACCGGCCACGTCGTCCTTCAGGGCGGCCTCGTGTTCGCCATCGGCTGAGCCCGCGGGGGGGGAGATGGAGAGGGTTGCAGCAGGTGGCCGGAGACGAAGAGGAGTGTCGACGTTCTGCCTGGCGCTCGGATGCGTGCCTATGCTCGCGGTTCCGGCTTGTCAGGAGTCGGACACCCGGAACCGGTGCGGTTGGACCGGGGGTGGCGAGGTGTTCGCCTCGTCGTGCCCCCCGCCGTCATACCTGCGGCTGATCAGCGGCACCGTGACGGACATGTCCGGGAGGCCGGTGTCGGGCACGAGAGTCAACGTGATCTCTCAATCGTTGCGCCCCGCAGGCTGCGTGTGGCATGGGCCGGTAAGGGCCCTCGTCACGTCCCCGGCTGGAGGGTA
Organism: Candidatus Palauibacter polyketidifaciens; assembly: GCF_947581785.1. Lineage (NCBI taxonomy): Bacteria > Pseudomonadati > Gemmatimonadota > Gemmatimonadia > Candidatus Palauibacterales > Candidatus Palauibacteraceae > Candidatus Palauibacter > Candidatus Palauibacter polyketidifaciens. The sequence continues at coordinate 7,834 of NZ_CANPVO010000009.1, forward strand.
CTCCGAGAGACTGGGCAGTACCGGGCCCGTCGGCTGCGTGAGAGTGCGTGTCCGGCCGGCGGAGGAGTTGGGGCTGGCGGAGGTCCTGCTGGATACGACGGGAGTGACCTACTACGACAGCAGGGATCCCACCATCGCCACCGATACGCTGATCATAAACGTGGCGCTGCCGTCCGCACCGAGTTCGTGACGGCGCGAGCGACCGAAGGTGTCAAGCGTTCAGGCGTCGGGGCCGTCTTCCAACAGGCTTCCGAGAAGCCAGAGGGAAGTGAAGCAGAGGATGACGCCGATGAGAGCCGCGTAGCGTCCCCAGCCCGGGCCGTACCAGGCCAGCGCTCCACCCAGCAGCGCCCCCGCGACGCTGCCGCCGAACGCGATCCGGTACCATCTCGGCCAATACTTCGGCTGAAACCTGTGCGACCAGTTGCTCATCGCGTCACGTCCTCCGTGGGTTCGGGAGGATCAGATCCGTCAGACCCTACGCTCGGTCCCGGCGGTTGGATTCCGCAAGCCAGGCGCGCATGTCGGGGGGGCCATCTTCACCGGGGTCGTCAGTTCGGCGCGGCCACGGCCCGGTACGCGCGCGAATCCCGAAGGCCGTAGTCCTCGCCCGTGACCTGCAGGACGCGGACGCGGTACAGGCCGGGCCGGCCGCGGTCCGGCACCCGGAACCGGAGGAGCGGCCCGGAATCGAGGTCGCCCGCCACCACGATCCGGTGCCGCCCGGATGCTGCGGAGTGGTAGAGTTCGAGACCGGGAGGCGCCTCGACGGCTTCGATGCCGGGGCCCTCCAGCTCCAACAGAACGCCGATGGCGCGACCGGCCGCCGGTGCCGTCCACTCGACGGTCAGGAACCCCGGGCCCTGCGGGACGGTCGCAGGGGCTGGCAGCGGGTCCGGCTCGCGCCCGGCTTCGGGCGGTCCAGCGAGATCGCCCGTGCACGACCAGACCGTGATCGCCGCGACCAGCACGGCGAGTGCGTGCCCGGCCCTTGGCGTCCGGCGATGCCCGGAGGTGCCGCGTCTCCGCCGCCTGGCGGCTCCGAACAGGAGGAGGCCCGAGGCCGCGGCGCCGGGATCCCTGGGCGTGGTTCCGCAGTCCGCCTCGCCCCTTCGGCAGCGATCTCTCCATGAGAGCGCGTCGCCGAGGTCGTAGCGGCCGTTCCGGTTGCCCAGGCGGTCCAGGGCGTCGAGCTGGGCCTCGCTGAGCTGCTCCCCCTCGCCGACCAGCGCGGCGGCGGCCCGGTCCGGCGTCACCCCGTCCAGCAGCGCCAGCGCGCCGTCCTCCGCGTCTGCGCCCGCCATGTCGCCCGACGCGGACGCCGGGAGGACGGTGTCCGACACCGCCTCGGAGAGCATGCGGCCGTCCGCGGTGCAGATGGCGCCGGTCGCGTTGCAGTCGGTGGTCTCCGGCAGCGTGATCGTCACCGTGTCGTTCGCCGATGCCGGCTCGATCGTGATGGTCCACGCCTTGTTGCTGCTGCTGCCCCGCGGCCGGCGCTGCGCCCTCTTCACGCCGCCGCCCGTGACGGCGAACGCCGCCGAGTCCCTCAGTGTCTTGTAGCTGAGCGGGAAGTCCTCGCTGAACGTCAGCACGAAGGTGAACTCCGCGCCCGTGTGGGTGGCCGGCATGTCGCTGAAGGTGGCCGTCAGCGCATCGTCGTCGATGATCGTGCCCGTAGCCGTCGCGTCGCCCAGCGTCGCATTGGTCGGGCTCGACAGCGTCAGCGTGAACGTCTCGTCCTCTTCGACCATCGTGTCCTCCGTCGTCGCAACGGCCACCGGCTTCTCTGTCTGGTTGGCGGTGAACGTCAGCGTGCCCGATTGCGGGGTGAAGTCGGTTCCGCTCGTCGCCGTGCCGCCCGACGTGGCGTAGGCGACCGTCACCGTCCGGCTGGTCGCTTCCGACAGCGACACCGTGAACCCGATCCAGCGGCCCTCGGTCGCGCTCGCGTCCGACACGCTGGCCGACGGAACGACCGTGGAGGGCGTGACCGCGCCGGTCAGCGAGTGCGACAGCGGCCGCAGGTCCGCGGTGCAGATGGCGCCGGCCGCCGAGCAGTCGGTCGTCTCCGGCAGCGTGATCGCCACCGTATCGCTCGCCGAGGTCGGGGCGACCGTGATCTTCCATACCTTGTAGCCGCCCAGCGTGCGCTTCGCCTTCTTCACGGTGCCGCCCGTGACGTCGAACGCATCGATCAGCGTGGCGGAGCCGAGGTTCTCGACCTCCTCGCTGAACGTCAGCCGGAAGGTGAACTCGGCGCCCGTGTGGGCGTCCGGCATGCCGCTGAAGCTGGCGGTGAGGGGCGGCGGCGCGTCGTCGATCAGCTTGACGTCGACCGTGTCGCCGTCGGACCACGACAAGCCGGGATCCTGCCACGCATAGTAGTTGACCTGATGCGACGGCCGGCTGGCCAGCGGGAACCGCGTTCCGTCCAACACCAGCACGAGCCGGTCTTCGGACGCGGCGGGGAAGACGCCGGGTCTGACTCGAAAGGAAAGGGCGGGCCGGCTCACGTATTCGCCCACTGTAAACTGCCGGATAGGTAGCTTAACAACGGAGTAGTCCGCGTTGCCGTGTGAGAACGTCGTGGACGAGAGGCTGCCCAGGGCGCCTTCGTAGAACCCCTGCTCGTTGACGGTTATTGCTCCTGACGTCCAGGTCGTGTCTCCCACGATCATCGTGGCCGACCAGATCGTGTTCGCGTCGTCGGCGTCGGTCTGCGCGAAGGCCGTCGCGCGGCCGCCGAACAGTGCGGCGCAGGCCGCCAGAATGACGGTGAGCGCACCGTGCCCGGGTCCCGAGAGGCGGGCCCTGCGTTGGATCGGTTGCGATGTATTCATTTCAGCTTCTCGTCCCGTGTCAGGAGGTGGGTCCGTGGGCGGCCACGGCCCGGTACTCGCCCGGGTCTCCGAGCGCGTAGTCCTCGCCGGTGACCTGCAGCACGCGGATCCGGTACAGGGAGAGCCGACCGCGGTCCGGGACCCGGAACCGGACGAGCGGACCGTCTTCGAGCGGACCCGCCACGACGATCCGGTGCCGGCCGGCGGGCGCCGAGGCTGCGGAGTGGTAGAGTTCGAGACCGGCGGCAGGCTCGACGGCTTCGATGCCGGGACCTTCGAGCTCCAGCAGAACGCCGATGGCGCGCCCCGCCGCAGGCGCCGTCCACTCGACGGCCAGGAACCCCGGGCCTTGCGGGGCGGTTGCGGGCCTGGGCAGCCCGGCAGGCGGAGAGTCCGGCTCCCGTCCGGCTTCGGGCGGTCCCGCGAGATCGCCCGTGCACGACCAGGCCGTGGCCGCGAGCAGCAGGGCGAGCATCGTTCCGGCCCTGCGGCCTCGCCGTCTCGCGCGCCCGGATCTCCGCCGCCGTCCGGCCGCGGCGGCGCCGAACAGGAAGAATGCCGAAGACGCGGCATCGGGACCCTTGGGCGTGCTTCCGCACTTAGCTTCGCCGTTGCGGCAGCGCTCGGTCCAGGCGAGCAGGTCGCCGAGGTCGTAGCGGCCGTTGTTGTTGCCCAGGCGGTCGAGGGCGTCGAGCTGCGCGCCCGACAGCTCCCGCTCGCCGAACAGCGCCTCGGACGCCTGTTCGGGCGTCACGCCGTCCAGCAGCGCAAGCAGGGCGTCCCGCTCCGCCGCCTCCCGCTCCGCCCCGTCGGTCCCGGCCTCGCCGGCGGCGTCGCCCGAGGACTGCGCGACCGTGATCGTGACGGTGGGGGTCGCCATCCCGGGCGAGCCGTAGTTGACCGGCTTGTGCCTGATCGTCGCCTTCGAGACGTTCACGTTCTGCGCCACGGTCACGTTCACCTCCTTGTACCGGAACCAGTCCGTTCTGCCGTAAGACACCGAGGAGGTCGATACCGAGACGCGCGTGCTGCTCGACTCCAGCTCGACCGCCGCGCCCGCCGGGGGGTGGTGGTTGAGGCGCATGCGGTAGGTGCCCGATCCGCCGGGCGCGATCGTGAGCGCCGTCTTCGAGACCACGACCCCGTGCACGTAGACCGGGTTGCCGTTCAGCCGGAGCCGCCTGAGGTTGGCCAGCTCGTTGATCTCCGCGTACGGGAAGCTCGCCAGCTCGTTGTCGCTCAGGTCCAGTTCTTCGAGCGCCGCCAGCCGGTCGAAGACGCGGGCGCGCAGCGAGCGCAGGCCGTTGTCGCCGATTTCGAGTTCCTCGAGCTTCGCCAGCCCGTCGAACACGCCGGCGGGCAGCGACGTGAGCCGGTTCCCGTCCAGGTTGAGCCACCTCAGCGCGGCCAGGTCGTCGAAGATCCCCGCCGGCAGCGAGGAGATGCGGTTCCCGCTCAGGTCGACCTCGGGCACCGCCGTCAGGCCGTCGAAGTCGCCCGCCTTCAGCGACGCGATGTCCAGGTAGTTCACGTACAGCCCCTCGGTGATGGATGCCAGGTCATCCGCCGTCACGCCTCCGCAGCCGGTCGCGCCGTGCAGCCGGACCAGGATGAAGTCCCGCACCTGGGGCGTACGGCCGCAGATGCCGCCCGACGGCGTCGAGCGCACCTCGCGGGTGGACGCGCCCGGGCCCACGGCGTTCACGGCCCGCACCGCGAAACGGTACTCGCGGTCGTTCACGAGCCCCGTGACCGTGTAGGCCTCCTCGTTCGCGCCGCCCTCGCCGCTGCTCGGGATGTTCCTCCAGCTTCCGCCGTCCAGCCGCACCTCGTGGCGGATCACGGGCGAGCCGCCGTTGTACGGATCGGATCCGGCCTGGCCGTCCGGCGCGATCCAGCTCAGCGCCACCTCGCGGCTCCCCGGCACCGCAAGCAGACTCCACGGCGCGTCCGGCACCGTCGCCGTCACCGTGCCGTCCACGATGGTGATCGTGACGCTCCCGATCGCGGACGTGCCGTGGTGGGCGGCGATCGTGATCGTCTCGTCGTCCTCGGACTCCGAGTCCTCCAGCGCGGCGAGCGTGACCGCCCCGCCGGTCGAGCGCGCCCCGATCGTGATGTCCGGCTCCGACAGCGCGTAGTCGGCGCCGGCGGTCGCCGTCCCGCCCAGCGTCAGCGTGACCGTCTGGTCGGTCTCGAAGGTCACGCCGTTGGTGTAGACCCACAGGGTCGTCTCCTCGCCCTCGTGCAGCCGCGCCGCGGCCGTCTTGAACTCGAGGTCGATGTCGTCGTCGGTCACCCGCACCGACACGCTCTGTGCGGTGACCGGCCCGTAGTCGCCCCCGCTCACCGCGTGGCTCACCGTCGCCTCGTCGCCGTCCTCGTCGTCGTCCTGTGCGGCGCTCACCGTCACCTCCTGCGGCTCGCTCCAGTTGCCGGTCCCGAACACGAGCGACGGCGGAGACGCCGTCACGTCGGGGTCGCCGCTCACCGACACGAGGATCGTCACCGCGGCCGTGGGCCGGGATGCGAGCACGACCGTGTAGGTGCCGCTGTCGCCCTCGCCGATCGAGAGCACCGTCTCCGAGACCCGCACCCCGCGCGTGTCGTCGTCGGCGATCGTCACCGTCGCCCCGGTCACGGTGAGTCCCGACACCGTGCCCGTGACCGTGACCGTCTCGTCGTCCTCGTCCACGCGGTCGTCCACGGGCGTCAGCGACAGCGTCGCGGTGCCGGTGGTCTCGCCCGCATCGATCGTCAGCGCCGCCGTGCCCGCCGTGAAGTCCGACGCCGACGCCGTGCCCGCGCTCACCGACAGCGACACCGTCGTGTTCGCCGCGAGCGCGGCGCCGTTCAGCGTTCCGGTGACCCTCAGCGCCGTCTGCCCCGCCCACTCGCCCACCCGCTCGGGCGTCACCGACAGCGTCACGCCCGTCGACGGCGTGTCGTCGTCGTTGACGTAGACCGGGACGGAGGCAGCCGTGACGCCGTGGGCGCCGTAGTCGCCGCCGCTCACCGCGTGGCTCACCATCGCCGTGTCGCGGGCCGCGTCCGCGTCCTGGGCCGCCCGCACCGTCACCGTGCGCGGCGCGCTCCAGTTGCCGGCCGTGAACTGCAGCGACGGCGGGGACACCGTCACGTCCGGATCGCCCGCCACCGAGACGCCCACCGTCACCGGCGCCGTCGGCTGCGACTCGAGCACGACCGTGTAGGCGCCGGTCCCGCCCTCGCCGAACTCGACTTCCGTCTCCGACACCCGCACCCCGCGCGTGTCGTCGTCGGTGATCGTCACCGCCGCGCCCGTCACGGTCAGGCCGGACACCGTGCCCTCCACCATGACCGTCTCGTCGTCCTCGTCCACGCGGTCGGCCACCGGCGTCAGCGAGAGCGTCGCCGTGCCGGTCGTCTGGCCCGCCTCGATGGTCAGCGTCGCGGTGCCCGCCGCGAAGTCATCCGCCCCCGCCGTCTCCGGGCTCACCGACAGGGCCACCGTCCTGTCCTCCCCGAACGCCCCGCCGTTCAGCGTCCCGGTGACGGTCAGCTCCGTCCGGCCTTGACCCTCGCCCACCTCGTCCGGCTCCACCGAGAGCGTCACGCCCGTCGCCGGCATCTCGTGCCGCGTCACGACCGCCGTGTAGGTCTTCTGCGTCACCCCGTCCTCGGCCGTCACCCTCACCTTGACCGTGTCGGGGGTGCCCACCTCGAGCGCGACCTGGAGGCCCGGTGTGTTGCCGTCGGCGTCCGCGAGCGCCTGGCCGCCGCCGTCCAGGTAGTCGACCGTCGCCGAGGTGTCGGCGGTCGTCGCGCTCACCGTGGTCATGGCCACCGTGTGGGGCGCCGACCCCGTGTAGTTCAGCGAGTCCGCGTGGAACGAGGGCGTCAGCGTCACCCCGCTCAGGCTCAGCGCGCTCAGCGTCGCGTCCGTCGACGGGACGAGGTTGACCACCGTCTGCGCGCCGAACGACGCCGCGTCGTTGCCCGCGAGGTCCTGCACCGCGTTTTCGTCGTCGTCCGCGGTCGGATCGGCGTAGGCCACCGTCACTGCCTGGCCGGACCGTATCGCGCTCGCGAGGGTCAGTGTCACCATCGCATCGTTCAGCGAGGCCGCTTCGACATCGTTGTTCGTTCCGTCGGCTACGACCGTGAATCCGCTTCCGGTCTTCGACAGCGGCTCGCTGAAGGTGAGGAAGACCTCCCATCCGTCGCTCGAGGTCCGCGGCTCGTTCGGTGACGTTGTCACCAGCGTCGGCCGCACGCCGTCCACCTTGTGGGCGGCGTCGTCCGCCACGGCGGCGTACGTGAGGACGGCGGCCTTGGTCGTGCCCGTCGCGTTGATCTGGCCGTCGCCCACCAGCTTCAGCGGGTTCGCGGGCAGGCTGACGCCGTTCGGGTCGGTATTGCCCTCGGCCACCGTGTAGGTGCAGGCCACCGCGGTCACGCCGTCGGTCGTCGCGCAGCCCGCCTGCTTGGGCGGTCCCTCCATCTGCAGCTCCACGTACGGCGTGCCGTCCACGTCCACTGCCGCGCTGAACGTCACCGTCACGGCGATCGCATCGCCGATCGCGTAGGTCGAGTCGATGCCCGCATCCGACGTCAGCGCGACCGAGATGATGGACGGCGCCACCGTCACCGTCTGCGGATCGAACCCCGCCGCGTCGTTGCCCGCGAGGTCCTGCACGACCGCAGCGTCGTCACCCGTGGACAGGTCGGCGTAGGCCACCGTCACCGGCTGGCCGGCCGTCACGGCCGTTTCGAGCGTCAGCGTCACCGTGGTCCCCGAGACCGACGGCGCGCCGTCCAGCGTGGCCGCCGAGGTGCCGGCCATCACCGTGAAGCGCCCGGCAGCGGGCGTGTTGCCGGAAGTCGCCAGGAGCGTCTCGCTGAAGACGAGCACGATCTGCGTGCCGTCCGCCGAGGTGGCGGCGCTCACGAACGTCGGGCGCACGGCGTCCACCCGAAGGTCCACGTCGATGTCGACCACGCCCGCCGCGTAGGCCGTGTCGGCGTTCAGCTCGTTCGGGCCCGTGAGCACCCCGCCGTTCAGCGTCAGCTTGTTCGCGGCGACGCCGATCTCCCCCTCGATCCCCTCGGCGACCACATGCCGGCAGGTGAGTTGCGTCCCCGTCGCGGCGGCGCAGGTCGCCGTCCTCGTCGAATCGCCGACCGTCAGCTCCAACTGCGGCGTGCCGCCGGTCGTGTCCAGCGTCACGGCCTTCGTGAACGTCACCGCCAGATCGATCGTGTCGCCGATCGCGTAGAGGTCGTCGCTCGGGGCGTCGACGACCGATATCGAGGTGATCGACGGCGGGGGAATGGCGATGAGCTTCGCCGCGACTATCTGGCCATCGGTCCAGGTGAGGCCGTGGTTGTCCCAAGAGTAGTTGTTACTGGCGCGTGGGGCCTCATCGAGCCTGAACTCCGTACCGTCCAGAGCCAATATCAGCAGATCGTCGGGGGCGACGGGAAACAGGGGTTCGATGAACAGATTCAAATCGTTGGTAGTAACCTCACCGATGCTGCTCTTAATCAGTTGGATGCCCGTAATCGTGTGGTTCGTACCCTTATACTCGAGCTCGGCAGACCCGGAGAGGCTGCCGAAACCGTCAGGTGTTGAGGAGTCCGGGGTGCCGTATCCATCGAGCACCAGCAAACCGGGCAAGACCTCCTCGATCTCCACGGTCATGTCGGCGGCCCAGATGGTGTCGCCCCGCGCGGGGTAGATCGCGGGTACGGTGCTGTTGTTCGTCACCGTCTCGGCGTCGAACGTCGCCGCGTCGTTGCCGGCTACGTCTTGGACTGCGTCCGCGTCGTCGTCCTCGCTCGGATCGGTGTAGGCCACCGTCACCGCCTGGCCCGTCCCGACCGCGCTCCTCAAGGTCAGGGTCACTGACCTGCCGCTTGCCGAGGCCGAGTAGACACCGTGGGGTACCCCGGCCACCGTGTCTGCGAATGCGGACGCGGGCACCGCACCCGCGGCCAAGGTCTCGCTGAACGTGAGCACGATCTGCGTGCCGTCCGTCGAGGTGGCCGCGCTCACGAACGTCGGAGCGCTCAGGTCGACGGCGAGCGTGCGCGTCACGTCGGCCGGTGTACCGAAGCCCGTCTTCGAGGCCGACACCGTCACGCTCACGCTCGTGCCCGTGATGTAGGACGCGTCCGCCGGCACGCTCACCGACCAGGTCCCGTCCGCGTCCGAGGTCGCCGTGAGCGCCGAGCCCGTGCCGATCGTCACGCTCACCGTCGCCCCGCTCTCGGTGCCCGTGTTGCCGGTGAGCTCGAACCCCGCCGCCTTCTCCGCGATGTTGACCACGTCGTCGCCCGCGATCGGA
>NZ_CANPVO010000010.1 GCF_947581785.1 Candidatus Palauibacter polyketidifaciens
TCCCGCCCCGCCGGAGTTCGGCGCCTTCCGGCGGCGTTGCGACCCCGAACGCGTAGGGCTCCAGCCGGTCCAGGGCGCGCGCGACCTCGATCGCGCCGAGGCCGTACGCGTCCGCCTTGACCATGGGGACGAAGCGGGCGGGAGCGACGTGCCTCGCCACACGCCGGGCGTTCCGCGACAGCGCCGACAGATCGACTTCGAGCCATGCTCGGTACGGGGGGTCTTCGCGGCTGCGGGTCAAGCGTGGCCGGGGGTTCGGGGAAGGTTCCTGCGGTGTCCTGCCACGGGATGATACCTTCGCCGTCATGCAAGAGCCAACCGCCGCCGGCCTCGAGCCTCTCCACGCGGAAGAGGCACGCGAAGGGGATGATGCCCTCGCCCGCGTCCTCGCGCTCGTCCGCTTCCTGCGCGTCCGCTGTCCGTGGGACGCGAAGCAGACGCCGCAGACGCTCCGCCCCTATCTCCTCGAGGAGGCGCACGAAGTCGCGGACGCGATCCGGGCGGGAGACGACGGCGACCTGTCGGGAGAACTCGGCGACCTGCTCCTGAATGTCGCCTTCCAGATCGTGCTCGCCGAAGAGCGCGGCGCCTTCGGGGCCGCCGACGTCGTCGAAGCGCTCGAGGCGAAGATGGAGGCGCGCCACCCGCACGTGTACGGCGATGCCGACGCCCCGCCCGACTGGGAGTCGCTCAAGGCCGCGGAACGCGAGACTGCGGGCGATCCCTTCCACGGCGTCTCGGCCGGGCTCGACCCGCTCAGTCGCGCGGCGCGCGTTCAGGAGCGGATGGCCGGGTTCGGGTTCGACTGGCCCGATCTCGCGGGTCCCCTGGAGAAGGTGCGCGAAGAGACGGCGGAACTCGAACACGCGGCGACCGAGCACGCGGCGGCCGAAGACGCCTCCGGGTCTCTCGCACCGGCCGCGCCGCCCGCCCCGCCCCGCATCGGCGAAGCGAGTCCGGAGGTCGTCGAGGAGGTGGGGGACCTGCTCTTCGCGGTGGTGAACGCCTCGCGGTGGGCCGGCGCTCACCCGGCCAACGCGCTCCTCAGCGCGGTCGAGAAATTCGAGCGCCGCTGTCGGCGCATGATCGAACTTGCGGAGCGCCGCGGCCTCGAGTGGAAGGGCGCGGATCTCGCGACGCTCGACGCCGTGTGGGAGGAAGTGAAGGCCGCCGAATAAGGCGGGCGACCCGCCGCCGCTCAGGTGGGGTCGCCGCCGCGATCCGACGCGCGGACCGGGCGGGCGATGTCCGTGAGTTCGTAGATGTTGCAGACCCACCACACGGTCTCGCTGCCGGCTCCGGTCCCCGACGCCATCTCGACGGGCGCGAGGATCCTCCGGTAGGCCTCGCCCTCAAAGGCGTCGAGCCGCTCCCAGGCGTCGGGGAGGCCGGGACTCTCCAGCACCTTCACCGCGACCCGGTCGCCGGAACCTCCGGGGACGAACCCGGGATAGCCCTGTCGCGCCGCCCAGCCGCGGTCGTGCAGCGTGCCCTCCACCGACCCTTCCACCCAGCGCCCGACGAGCGCCGCCACGTGATGATGGTTGTTCTCGCCGGGGAGCAGGGACCCGTACACCGCGAGACGCCGCTCCGGATGGTCGAGCAGGGCTTCGATCAGCCGTTCGAGGATCGGTTCGAGATACCCGCGCAGCGCCGCGGCGCCGCCTTCATCACCCGGTTCGGCCAGAAGCGCTTCGAGTTCCGCGAGCGCTCCGGCCGCGTCCGGCCGGCGACTCTCGCCCGGCCCGCGACTCTCTCCCGGCCCGAGGTCCGCGTCCGGCCGACGACTCTCGCCCCCCCCGCGATCCGCGCCCGGCAGAGCCGCGGCAAGCTCCTCGAACCCCGAAAGCAGGGCGCCGAGGCGGTCGAAGCTGCCTTCGGGCGCGAGCCGCGCTTCATTGAGGCGGCGGAGGGCGCCTCGCAGGGCGCCGGGGTCGCGGATCGGGTCCGGCTCCGGGCCGTCCGCGGTCACGGTCCTTCCCGTGGCCGCTGCCGAAGGAACTCCCGCACGCCCTCCCAGAACGGCGCCGGCCTCTCGATGAACGGAAAGTGTCCCGATCCATCGACCCGAATCAGGCGACTGTCCGGCAGGGCTTCATCCATCGCCTCCACCATCTCCATCGGGATCGGATCCTGCGCGCCGTGCACGATGAGCACCGGAACCTCGATCTCGCCGAGACGGTCCCAGAAGTCGAGTCCCTGGAGCGGCGTCATGAGCAGCGTCGCGACGAGCTGCCCCTGGCTCGCCGTCCGCTCGTGCAGGGAGAGGCGAAGCAGGCTGTCCGCCACGCCGGCGTCCGCGAACGTCCCGCGGAAGACGTGGAAGAAGACCCGGCTGATGGCCTCCGCCTCCCGCTCCGCGAACTCCGGCGTCCCCCGAATCGAGTCGATGGCCGCGAGGTCGACCGAATCCCGCCTGGCCAACTGGTTCTCGTCGGTCTGCTCGCGAAACCGGCTGCCCGGCTCGACGGGCGCGACGAGGATGATCGCCGTCAGCCGCTCCGGGCGCTCCATCGCGTAGAGGAGGGCCGGAATCGCGCCCCACGAGTGCGCGAGCAGCGTGACCGTCTCGCGTTGCGCGACGTGCTCGCGGATCCGGTCGATATCCGTGAGGTACCGCTCCATCGAGAGACTCGCCGCGTTCACCACGGCGCTCGACGCCCCCAGGCCCCGCTGGTCGTAGAAGATGACCTGGTGCGTCTCGGCCAGCGGCCCGAACCACGGACGAAGGTAGGAGTGGTCGAGGCCGGGCCCGCCGTGTACGACGACGACGGGCTCTCCGGCCCCGACCGCCTGGTAGAAGAGTTCCGCCTCGAAGACGGGGAGCGAGCCGGCCCGGGTCGGCGGGCCCGCCTCGGAGGCCGGAGCGCCGCACCCCGCCAGGAGCGCCGCGAGGAAGGCGAGACCGAAGGCGGGGCGGGCCGTCAGGATTCCCAGGCCACCGCATCGCCGAGGGCGAGGGGGCCGCCCTCGATCACCATCCCGTACGCGCCGCCCCGCCAGTCGGGCGCCAGCGCCGCCTTGAGCCCGGGCGCCGCGTCCTCCATGCGTTCGCACGGCAGCGTCTCGCCGCGAATGCGGATGCGACAGCCCGCGATCCGCAGCACCCGGTCCGCCGTCTCGCAGAAGTCGACGCCCCGCACGAGCAGGTTGGCCCGGCGCGCATCGGGGTCCAGATCGACGCCGACCTCCCGCGTCGCCGCCTCCCACGCGTCCGCGTCGAGGAGCGTCACCTGACGGTAGCCGCCGCGGTCGGTGTTCCCCTCCAACCCCTTCCCCGCCACGAGCGTGGCTTCCGGGACCGGCTCCATCGGGCCCTTCCGCGCCGACTTGAGCCAGATCGCCTCGAGCCGCGCCGATCCGGAGCCGGCGGGCCCCGCGGTGGACTCAGCCATCGGTCACCTCCAGCGATGAAAAGTGCAGGTTGAGGCCGTGGTTGACCCTCAGCCCCACGACGCCGTCCACGTGCTGCCCCGTTCTCGGCGTCCGGAACACTTCCTGCTCGTTCACGCCGAAGATCACCTCCTCGCCGCCGGCCTCCACGAAGAGGACGTTCTTCGCCGTCGCCGCGCCCTCGCCGCGCGCCGCCCAGGTGACGACCGCCTCGTGCTTCGTCCAGTCGAGGAGGGTGGAGGTCGCGTCGCCGTCCCGGCGCTTCACGATCACGCTCCCGTCCGCCCGGATGAGGAAGTACGTGTACGCCTGCCCGTCCCCCTCGAGATCCGTGCCGCCGACGAAGACGCCGAACCCTTCGTTCCGGCCCTCGGGGTCGAACAGGAAGACGGTCGACTCGACGCGGAAGTTGCCGTCCGCCCGGGTCTCGGGATCGTAGAAGATGCCGGCCGGTCCCGTGGTGACGTGCCAGCCGGGCGGCATCTCCTGGAGAGCTTCCACGCCGTCCCCTCCGTGATCGGTGCGGGCGAGCCAGCCATCGGGTGGCGGCAGCTTGTCTTCCTGGGCGGCGGCGGCGAGGGGAAGCAGGGTCAGGCATGCGATGGCCAGGCGCCCCGCGGCGCCCGCGACGCGCCCGCCGGGGACGCGAGATTTCGAATGGTGCGGCATGTTCGGTGTCACTCCGATTTCGGATCCGGTTCGAGGTTCCAGCCGGCGGGCCGGCAGCCCATGGCCAAAGCCCTGCTGGCGGCCCGTGAGGGCGGCATGATAGTCACTCCGGCGGCGACTCGCAGGACTCGCAGCGTGTGAGCCGGAGCGCGACGATTTCGGGCGGCACGAGGAAGCGCACGCCGAGCCGGCTCGTCCCCACCCCGGTCGTCACGAAGAGGTGTCGCCCGTCCTCCACCACGTGACCCGCCGCGTATCGGTCCCCGAAGCGGGAGGGGGTGATCCGGGGACCCACGAACGGGATGATGACCTGCCCGCCGTGCGTGTGCCCGGCCACCGTCAGCGAGGCCCGCGCCGGCACCTCCGGGAAGATGTCGGGGTTGTGCGTGACGACGATGACGGGCTCCCCGGGACGGACCCCGTCGAGCGCGTCCTCGACCGACGGATGGCCCGTCCAGAAGTCCGCCACGCCCGCAATCCAGACATCCTGGCCCCGCACACGCGCGCGCTGGCCCCGGTTGTCGAGCACGTTGATCCCGGCCCCGTGGAGCGCCGCCTCCACGCGTTCGGCAGACAGCCAGCGGTCGTGGTTGCCGAGCACCGCGAACACGCCATGGCGGGCGTCGAGGGCGGCCAGATCCTCGGCGATCTCCTCCGGCGGCACGAACCGGCCGCCCATGACGTTGTCGATCGTCAGATCGCCGGCGATGAGAACGAGATCCGGGAGCGTCTCGTTCACCCGTCGCACGACGCGACGCAAGTTGTCCCGGCCGTTCCGCGGCGAGCCCACGTGCAGGTCGGCGATCAGAGCGATACGGGTCTCCTCCCCCTCGGGCCATCCCGGCACCCCGAGGTCGGCCCGGCGGAGAACCAGTCGGCCCGGTTCCCACCAGAACACCCACGCGGCGAGCAGGGCCGCGGTCGCTAGGAGGAGGAGAAGCATCCAGCCCGTCCAGCCGGGGCGCGGTCGCCGCGGCGCGCTTATCCGGCCAGCCGCGCATGGCCTGCGCGCCAGTGGGCGCCCAGATGCGCGATGTAGTGGATGTCCAACTGGTCAACCATCAGGAGGGCATGCTCAAGGAGCCGCCGTCGCGTCATCGGTTCGCCCCTTCCGGCCCATCCGAGCATGAGCAGATCCACGCGTTCGTCCTGGGGCAGCTTCTTCATCATCTCCAACAACCTCCGGTATGTCGGCGATATCTCGACGAGGTCATCGACCACCTTCTGCTGCTCCGGGCTGAGGATCCTCCGTCCCTGTGTTGCTCGTCGCGACAAGATGTCCTCCTGGACGCTGTCCAGGGTAGCGGCGAACCGATCCCACGCTTCGATCAGTTCCGCGACTGTTTCCGGGGCGATGATGAGCCGCGCCCCGGCGGCTTCGATCCGATCCATCTCTTCCCCGTCGTCCAGTCTGACGGCGATCACTGAGGGGGCCCATTGCGATACGATCTTCGGCAGCCTTCGATCCGACGTGACAAGAATCGAGTCAGTCAGCTTGGCGCACGCGATGTAGAAGCAATCGTACACCGCGTGTCCGGCTCGCAAAGCGATCTCCGCCGCATCCCGAACCAGTTCAGCGCCGGGGAGGAGAGCGACGCCCTCCGGTATCCGGGCGACCCCTTCGACGAACGCCTGCGCCGAGTCGATCTCTCCGCGGCGATGCTTCTTCCAGATCACGTTGGCGCATTCGGGTAAGATGAGGTCCGGTGCGTGCCGTTCGATGCGGGGGCCCGTCAAGGCGAGGGCTTCGCGATGGCCTTCCTCCTCGACAAACCACTTCACAGCGACGCTCGCGTCCACCGTGACTCTCACCGGGCTCGATCCTCCCTGAGCAGAGCCGCACTGTCCGTCTGTCGTGTGCCGACCGTCGTCGCGGCCAATTCACTGGCCCGCGCGAAGAACTCGGCCGCGCGGCGAGGTCCCGACACCTCTCGCTTGAGCACATGCCGAATCTCACCCTCGAGCGAGCGCTCGTTCTGTTTCGCCTGCGCCTTCAGCCGGGCGATCACACTGTCGTCCAGGTTCCGTACGGTCAGATTCCCCATGCTTGGCCTCCTCAGATTCGACGCTCGCTATCGTAATGTTAGCATAATGCAAGCAGGCGTCAACCCGGTTGCAGGGGAAACGCCGATTCGGCCTTCGAGTCGATCTTCAGCGGCCTCCGGCCTCGAGTTGTGGGATGTCGTCCTCCGCCTCCTCCTCGCGGGGGCCGAAGCGGACGAGGAGTCCGCCGATGACCGAGGTGAGGATCCAGCAGAGCAGGGACAACATGAGACCCTCAACGTCGAACGCGGCCGAGAGGATCAGCGTCGACACGAACCAGAGGGTGAAGTTCTGGAGCTGAAAGTCGAGCTGGCTGCCGCGCTTCATGGCCTGCATGGCGCGCAGTATGAGGTAGATCATCGTGGCGCCGGATGCCGCGATGGCGCCCCCGAGCGAGGTCGCGAAGATGAATCCGAAGGCCGCGCCGACCGCCCCGCCCGCAATAATGCGCCCAGGAGAGGGGGAGGCCGGGTTTCCGGCGCGCGTCGGGGGGACCGCCGGAGGGCGCGGCTCGGGGACGGGAACCGGCATCTCTTCCGCGACCAGTTCCGCGATCGCGGTTCTCGTCGCGCGCGGATCGATTCCCGCCTCGCCGGCGATCCGCTCCAACTCCTCGACCGTCATCGCATCGCCCCGGGCGTCGATCTCGGCAGCCCGCTTCAGGATCTGCGAGACCTGGGCGGCGGTGAGGGTCGCGGGAGGGTCGCGGGAGGGCGGCTCGCGGGGGGAGGACGGCTCGCGGGGGGCAGGCGGCTCGGTCAAGTCGCTCATGGCACCTCGCCGGCGAGGATGGTGGCCAGGCTGGACGGATCCAGGTTCCCCCCGGACACGATGCAAACAATTTTGTCCCCCTTCACCGCGCCCGACAGGGCGGCCGCGACCGAGGACGCGCCGGCCCCCTCGGCCACCACGCGGTTGCGGGTGGCGAGCAATCGGATCGCGTCGGCGGTGTCGCGGAGCGTGATTTCGGCCGAACCCGCCAGGAGATCCTCCGCCAGTTCCCACATCGCGGGCTCCACGTGCGGACCCCCGATGCCATCGACGAAAGAGGGCGTGTACGAGATCGAGACGGCGCGGCCCGCGCGAAGCGATTCCGCGAACGGGGCCTGGCCCGTGACCTCCGACGCGAAAACGGGCACGTCCGGAGCGACGGCGCGCATTCCGGCCGCGATCCCGCACGCGAGTCCGCCACCTCCGAAGGGGACGATCACGGCGTCCACGTCGGGGAGATCTTCGACCAGTTCGAGGGCGATGGTTCCGTTCCCCGCCATCACGTCGCGGTCCATGAAGGCGTGGACGAACCGCCCATCCATCCCGTCGAAGCGCTGCGTGCGGAAGACCTCGAACCAGGAGGCGACGGAGGTCTTCACGGCCGTCCCGCCGAGCCGGGCGATCGCGTCCAGCTTGAGCCGCGGCGCCGTCTTCGGGACGACGACCGAGCACGGGACGCCGAGCCGCCGCGCGTTCCAGGCGACACCCTGCGCCATGTTCCCCGCGCTCGCCGTCCACACCCCCGCCGCCAGCTCCGCGGGCGGAATCAGGCCGATCGCGTTCGCCGACCCCCGGATCTTGAACGAGCCGATCGGCTGCAGATTCTCGAGCTTGAGCCAGATCTCGGGCCCTTCGTCCACGCCGAGGCGGATGAGTGGCGAGCGGAGGGCCGCCGCATAGACCCGTTCGCGCGCCGCCT
The DNA here is from genome assembly GCF_947581785.1 of Candidatus Palauibacter polyketidifaciens. Lineage (NCBI taxonomy): Bacteria > Pseudomonadati > Gemmatimonadota > Gemmatimonadia > Candidatus Palauibacterales > Candidatus Palauibacteraceae > Candidatus Palauibacter > Candidatus Palauibacter polyketidifaciens. The sequence goes on from NZ_CANPVO010000010.1 coordinate 7,796, forward strand.
CGATCTCCGGGAGGCCGGGGGGCTTCACGCCGTGAGGCCCGCGACCGCACGCGGCAGGCTCGCCAGCGCCCGGTCGAGGTCGGCCGCGAGATCCTCCGTCGCCTCCAGTCCGGTGGAGAAGCGGATGAGGGCATCCCGGATTCCGGCCTTCTCCCGCTCCTCGGCCGACATCCCCGCGTGCACGGCGGCGGCGGGCCGCACGACGAGCGACTCCGGCCCTCCGAGACTCGCCGCGACCATCGGGATCTCGAGCGCGGAGATGAACGCCTCCGCCGCGTCGACCCCGCCCTCGAGTTCGAACGACATCATCCCGCCGAAGCCGTCGAACAGGCGCGCGGCGCGCTCGTGCTGCGCGTGGCTCGCGAGTCCCGGATAGTGGACGACGGACACGGCGGGGTGCGCTTCGAGCCGCGCGGCGAGCCGCCCGGCCGACGCGTTCTGCTCGCGGACGCGCACGCCCAGCGTCTTCAGTCCGCGCTCGAGCAGAAACGCCGCGTGCGGGTCGAGGGAGCCGCCGAGGTGGTCCTGCATGACTTTTACGCGGCGCACGAGATCCGCCGGACCGGCCACGCTCCCGGCCACGATGTCGCTGTGGCCGTTCATGTACTTCGTGCAGCTCTCGAGGACGAGGTCGAAGCCGATCTCCGCCGGCCTGAAGTTGATGGGACTCGCGAACGTGTTGTCGATCAGCGTCACGAGCCCGTGCTCGCGCGCGAACGCGACGACGGCCTCGAGATCCGCCACCTGCACGAGCGGATTCGTGAGCGTCTCCACGTACATCGCGCGCGTCGTCGGCGTCAGCGAAGCCGCCCAGCTCGATGGATCCTGCGGGTCGATCACCGTGTGCCCGATCCGGAAGCGCGGCAGGTCCTGCTGCAGGAGGGCCGCGGTGCCGCCATACAGCGTGTCCTGCACGAGCACATGGTCGCCGGCGGACAGCACCGTGAGCAGCGACCCCGAGATCGCCGCCATCCCGCTGCCGAGGACGAGGGCCGCCTCCGTCCCCTCCAGCGCCGCGATGCGCTCGCCGAGCACGCGATGGTTCGGCGTCGTGCTGAGCCGGATGTACCCGATGTCGTGGTAGTCCTCGCCGCCGAGCAGATAGTTCGCCGTCTGGTAGATCGGCGTGACGACGGCCCCCTCCGGCCTCGGCTCCTGCTCTCCCGCATGCACGGCGTCGGTGGACGCCGCCCTTCTCCCATCCCCGAAGTTCTTCATGTCTTTCCTCTCAGTCCCACATGACGCGGTGGATACGCCACCCGGTTTCGAGCCGCTTCCACACCTCGAGAAACTTGCCGTCGAGTTCGACATCGTCGGGGCCGCGCACCCGGTACGTCCCGTTCGCGAACGCCAGATCCCCGTCCACCTCGATGTCCTCGATCGTGAACCGGGCCTCGCTCAGCGGAATCGAACCGGCCAGAGCGCGCACGATCGCCTCGTGCCCCCGCACCGCCGGCTCGCCGGAGGGCAGCCGCATCGCGTCCGGCGTGAAGACGTCGGCGACCGCCTCGCCCGGCGCCCCCGCGATCAGCGATGCCTCCCAGCGCCGGGTGACGCGCTCGATCTCCGCCCGCACCGCCTCGACGGCGACCGCCCCTCCGGTCTCCCCCGCCTCCGGCGTCCCGCCCCCGCACCCCGCCGCCGCGACCAGGACACCTGCCGCCGCAACCGGGCCGCACGCCGCGAAGCCGGCCGTGAAGATCCGCCGAAACGTTCCTCTTGCGGGCCGTGTTCTCTTCATGGGTCGATATTGTATCGGAGGCCGCGTGCCGCGGCGACGCACCCGGCTTTCGGGTTCGCGCGCGCCACCGTAGGATGCCCGGCCCGCTTCGGGATTGTTCGCGCATCGCCGGCCGGCGATGCCGCGCTTGAACCTGCTTGGAGGTACGAATGAAGAAGATGTTCCGCGCCGTCCCCTGTTTCGCCCTCGCCCTCGGCGCTGCCCTTGCCTTCGCCGCGCCCGCGGACGCCCAGGACCGTCGCGCGAGCCCGCGTGGCGAGGCGGCGACCCAGGTGGGCGGCGGCTATGATGCCGAGGGGAGCTACAGCGGCTCTTGGGTTGTCGTCACGTACGGGCGCCCGATCCTGCGCGGCCGCGACCTGTTCGGCTCGGGCGATGAGTATGGCCAGCAGTTCCTGCGCGGGGCGCCGGTGTGGCGCGTCGGCGCGGACCAGTCCACCCGTTTCATGACCGAGACGGACCTCACGTTCGGCGGCGAGCGCCTGCCCGCCGGCGAGTACAGCGTGTTCGCGGAACTCTCCGAGGACGAATGGACGCTGGTCTTCTCGAACTGGGGCGCGAAGGAGAGCTTCCGCGAGGAGAACGACGACGCCCTGTGGGGGTCCTACGGCTACACGCCCGATCGCGACGTGCTGCGCACGACGATGGATGTGGACACGATCATGATGTCGGCCGACCAGCTCACGATCTCGTTCATGGACATGACGCAGGAGGGCGGCGTGTTCACGATCTGGTGGGATGATCAGGTTGCCACCGCCCCCTTCCAGGTGGCCCGCTAACCCCTCCCTGAGTCACGGAGATTGTTGAATATCGGACGCCAGGAGTTCGATATTCAACAATCCTCCGGTCAGAGCCCTCCGCTGTCGCGGTTCAAGATGTCGTGGCGGCGTAGCGGCGGAACCACTCCAGGGTCGACAGCATCTTTCCGATGTGGTGGCTCGGGCGGCGGCGGATGCCGTGCGGCTCGCCCGGGAAGCGCACGAGCGACGTCTCCACCCCGAGCAGCTTGAGCGCCTTGAAGTACTGCTCGGATTCCGACATCGGCGTGCGCCAGTCCTCCTCGCCCGTCACGATCCGCGTCGGCGTCGTCACGTTCTCGACCACGCTCAGGAGCGAGCGCGACTCGTAGTGCTCCACGTGGTCCCACGGGTATCCGGGGAACCAGTAGTTCACGCCGTAGGCCGCCATGTCCGCGGTAAGCACGAAGCTGTACCAGTTGATGACGGGATACCACGACACCGCCGCGCGGAAGCGGTCCGTCCGGCCCACGAGCCAGGCCGTGAGGACGCCGCCTCCGCTCCCGCCCACGACGTACAGCTGCTCCTCATCTACGTACCCCTGGTCGATCACCGCGTCGACGCCGGACACGAGGTCATGGAAATCGTCGCCGGGGTAGGCGTGGTGGATCAGGTTCCCGAACTCCTCGCCGTAGCTCGTGCTCCCGCGCGGGTTCGTGTAGAGGACGACGTAGCCCTGCGCCGCCATGAGCTGCTTCTCGAGGTCAAAGCGCGCGCCGTAGTTCGAGAACGGCCCCCCGTGGATCTCGAGGATGAGAGGATATTCGCGGGACGGGTCGAAGCCGGGCGGCTTGATGATCCAGCCGTGGATCGGACGTCCGTCGTGCGAGGACTCGTACCAGATCTCCTCGACCTCGCCGATCTCGCGCTTGGCCATGAGGTCGTCGTTGATCCCCGTGAGCACGCGGACATCGCCGCCGGGGCGGCCCGTTGCGACCTCGGAGAGCACGGCCGGCGTCGTGTAGTTCATCGCGAAGCTGCCGTCGTCGGCCACGGAGTACGTCGCGCCGGCGTAGGCGCGGCCGACCCCGCCGACATTGGCGGTCAGCACCCGGTGGCCGCTCCCGTCGTCGTCGAGGCCGAAGAGGGCGAGTTTCGTCATCCCCTCGTCGTCGTACAGGGCGTACAGGCCCGACCCGTCGGGCGCCCACGTCGCCCCGTAGACCTCGCGGTCGAATCCGTCGGAGAGCGAACGCGGGTCGCTCCCGTCCCGGTTCATGACGTAGAGCCGCGTGAGCTGGTAGCCCTGGAAGCGGTCGTCCATCCCGAAGTAGGCGATGTGACGGCCGTCGGGAGAGACGAGCGGCCCGTCGTCCGGCCCCCGGCGATCCGTGAGCTGCGTCGCCGTGCCGTCGGCTACGGAGACCTCGAACACCTCCGTGTCCGCTACGAACACGCTCTCCGTGTCGCCCCCTCGGGGGTCGCGCGACATGACGAGGCCCGAGCCGTCCGGAGTCCACGAGAAGTGCGTCCCGCCGATTCCGTTGCCGGCCCAGTGGTTGTCGCCGCTCGTGATCTGGCGCGCCGTGCCGCCCTCGGACGGGACGACGAAGACGTGCACGAACCCGTGCGGGAGATCGCCCAACTGGTCGAAGCGATACACGAGCCGTTCGACGACCTGCGCGGGCTCGGCCCACTCCGCCCCCTCCGGCGGCGTCGGCATCCCCCCGATCATCGGCGCCGGCTCCGGCACCAGCTTGCCGAAGGCGATCCGCGTCCCATCGGGCGACCATTCGAAGGACCGCGGCGGCTCCGTCACGCTCGTGACGACCGAAGTCTCACCCGAATCCATCCAGCGGACGTGGATCTGCGCGTCCCCGCTCCGGTTCGAGATGAAGGCGAGTCGCGTGCCGTCCGGCGACCAGCGCGGCGAGCTGTCGTTGAAGTCCCCCGTCGTGAGCGGCCGGTGGCCCGAGCCGTCGGAGCCCACGATCCAGAGGCTCGAGAAGCGGCTGTCCGTCATGATGTCCGCCCGCTGGCGGACGTAGACGATCCGGCGCCCATCCGGAGAGATCTGCGGATCCCCCGCAATCTCGACCTCGAAGATGTCCTCCATGCGAAGCGGACCGGATTCGGCCCCCGCCTGCGCAACCGCCGGCACGGCGACGCACAGAAGGGCGATGGCGGCAAGAAACGAAAGGGAGATGCGGGCACTGCTGAGCGGGGCGGTCATCGGACGCTCTCCGTGGCTGGGATGCGGGCGGCGTTTACACCTTCGGATCATAGCAAAAAAAGGGCCGCCCGTCGCCGGGCGGCCCTTTCTGAACTCACCGTTCGCCTGGTGGCGGTCGGCAAATCACGCGACGCGGGTCACGTTCTCCGCAGCCGGGCCCTTCGTCCCGTCAGTAACGTCGAACTCGACGGCCTCGCCCTCCTTCAGAGTGCGAAAGCCATCCGCCTGAATCGCCGTGTGGTGTACGAAGCAGTCCTTACCACCCTCTTCAGGGGTAATGAACCCGAAGCCCTTCTGGTCGTTGAACCACTTCACGGTACCTCTCGTACGCATTTCCTACTCCTTCGTTAGTCATGTCGGAGTTCGGGAAACCCGTCGCTGCCGACCGCTGACCTGTTCGACGCGGTCTCCCCCGCGCCAGGGTCGTGGCACTCGCCACGCAGATGAAAAAACCAAAGAAAAAGGGGCGACCCGTTGTTGAGAGGCCCCCCCGATCCTGCGATCCTGCCATCTCAGTTCGGCCGTGCTCGGCGTCGCGAGCCTCGTCCGAACGTGCGCAATGATCGCCTGCCGGACCCCAAACGTCAAGGGGCGCACCGATGTCGGCCGGTTTGGCGGCCCGTGGCTAGGTCCCGACGAGGGGGCTGCGCCGTTCGAGAAGAACCACGTCGCGCCACCGCCCGCCGAGCCTCCCCAGCCGCTCGCGCCGCCCCACGCGGCGGAAGCCGGCCCGCTCGTGGATGCGGAGGCTTGCGACGTTCTCCGGGAAGATCCCCGCCTGCAGCGTCCAGAGCCCGGCCCGCTCGGAGGACTCGACGAGGGCGGTCAGGAGACCGAGGCCGATGCCACCCCCGCGCGCGTCCGCGCCGACGTAGACGCTCACCTCCGCCACGCCGCCGTACACGCAGCGCCCCGAGACCGGAGCCAGCGCCGCCCACCCGACGACCCGCCCCTCGCGCTCGGCCACGAGCCGACAGCTCTCGAGGTGGCTCGCGTCCCACGACTCCCAGCCGGGCGACTCCGTCTCGAAGGTCGCGTCCCCCGTCGCGATCCCCTCCTCGTAGATCCTCCGCACCGGATCCCAGTCCTCGCGACGGAGCCGCCGGATCTCGATCGGCATCCGTTCTCCGCTACGCGAAAGGGTTACTGGGCTTCCGAGAGGACCCTCTCGACGAGCGCCGCCGTTTCCGGTTCGAAGGGATGGAAGCGGCCACCCCAGTACGCCCGAATCAGACCTTCCGCGTCCACCAGCAGCGTGTGCGGCACGCCGGGGTAGAGTTCGAGCGCCTGCGTGAGTCCGGGACCATCGCCGAGGAAGTTCGGATAGGTGATGTCGAACTCCTCCAGGAATCCCTCGACGAGCGAAACGTCTCCTTCATCGATGGAGATCCCGACCACCTCGAAGGGATCCGCCGCGTACTTCGCGTGCATCTGCTGCAACTCGGGCATCTCGTCGCGGCAGGGGATGCACCAGGTCGCCCACAGGTTCAGGATGACGACCCGGCCGTGGAACTCGCCGAGGTCCGCCGGCCGGCCGTCCAGGTGCGTCACATCGAGCGGAGGGAGAGGGCGGTACGAGGCGAGCGCGCCTTCCGCCGGCTCCGGGGCCCGCGCGACGTCCCCCGCGGCGTCCCCCGCGGATCCCTCGCGCTCACCCCCGCCGCAGCCGGCCGCGAAGGCTGTCACGGCCAGCGCCCCCAACACGGCGCGCCTCATCGGTTCGACTCCATATTCTCGATATTCTTCATATTCTCCACATTCTCCATTGGGTCCTTCATCTCTCGTTCAAAATCCAGGTTCGTGGGCGTCGGGAAGACGCCGGGCGGGCGCGCGTACGGCTGATCCGTGATGACGACCTCCGGCTCCGTCGTGAGCGGCACATCCTCGGCGACGGCCTCGAAGGAGAGGTCGTCCACCCAGAGTTCTCCATCGCCCGTGATCATCGCCCCGATGAGGATCGTAACGCCTTCCGGCGGGATGTCCACCACGATCTCGCGCGTCTCCCAGTCCCGCGTTCCCTCGACGCGCCGGTCCTCGCTGTTGTCCAGGGCAAGCATGGCGTACTTCCCCTCGAGGATGCCGTCCACGCGCACCCAGAGACCGCCGGAATCGACATCGTCGGCCCGCAGATGTCCACGGAGGCGCATCCGCTTTCCGCGGTAGGCGATGGCATCGACGAGCTGCACGCTCGCGGCCCACTGGCTGCGGCGCCGGTTGCCCCGCGCCGCGAGCCGCATGCTGGAAGACCCGGAATGGGCCACCTCGGGGTCGAGCCTGAGGCGATAGTCCTCCGCGTCCTGTCCGACGAGGACCCACGCGTCCGGCAGCTGCGCGGCGAGTCCGCCGCCGGCCGACGGGGCCAGGGCCCCGAGCGCGAGCACCACCCCCACGGCGAGGACCGCCCGCACGGCGAGTCTCCGAATCATCGCGGGATGAGCCAGAAATCCGTCTGGCGGCCGTCGATGTACCACGTGCGCTCGCCGTCGAAGAACGCGTCCTCCTCGAGCATGATGCGCACCGTCTGTCCGCCCCACTCCGGGACCGGGACGGCCGCGTTGAGTTCGATCGAGTGCGCCGTGTTCGGGAAGAGCGGATAGTCGCCGCGTCCGGGCACCCCGCCCTGGTTGTCCCAGAGACCGATCGTGGGTCCGGCGCCGTGACCGTGGAAGCCGATCGGGTGCGTGTAGATCGTCGCGTCGATCCCCTCGGCCTTCGCCCGCGCCAGCGCGGCCGCGAGGATCTCGTTGCCCGAACGCCCCGCCGCGAAGTTGTCCGTGAGGATATCCTGGAGGCGGTTCCCGACCGCGAACGCGCGGACGAGGCCGGCGGGGGCCGCGTCCTCTCCCGGCGTCAGCACGTAGGCATGCTGCTGGGTGTCCGTGTTCAGTCGCAGGTACGTGATCCCGAAGTCCACGTGCAGCAGGTCGCCCGGACGGATCACGTTCTCGTCCGGAGGGCCGGAGAAGTCCCCCTCCCCTTCCCTCGCGCCGCCCGACTTCTCGTGGCGCTGCACGGAGACGCTGGGCTGGAACCAGGTCTGGAGCTTGAGTTCGAGGATCCGTTCGCGATACCACCACACGACGTCCTCGGTCGTCGTCACGCCCGGCTGGATCACCTTCGCGCTGAAGCCTTCGGCGATGATCCGGTGCGCGATCCGCACGATCTGGGGATAGACCTCCATCTCCTCCGGCGTCCGCGTCTCCAGCCACCCGATCGCGAGCCGCTCGTTTCCGGCCACCCGCTCGCGGTATTTCGCCGGAAGCGCGGCCATCAACTCGTCGTACTCCGTGCCGGTGAGCCCGTCCGCGAGCGCGAAGGTCGAGGAGCGGTTCACGGCGATGCGCTGCGGATCGCGTTCGGCGATGACCTCCGCCACGCGCCCCCACTGGTCCGGCTCGCTCTCGGGGTCCCACGCGCGCGGGAAGGGCCCGATGTCGTACCGCGCCACCGCGAGCCGCTCCAGCGGCTGCCCCGGACCCCGGTCGTGGAGGATGAGGACGGTGCGCCGACGGGCCGCCATGTACGTGGAGGGCAGCATCGTCTCGATGACCGGATCCTCGTTGTATTCGCGGGCGGCGACGATCCAGAGGTCCACCCCTTCGCGCCGCATGACCTCGGGCGCGACGGTCTCGAGCCGCCCTTCCAACCAGCGGTCGATGACGGCGGCCCGCTCGCGCAGCGGGAGGATGATGGGCATCGCCCCATCCGTCCGCTGGGCGCCCGCGAACCCGCCCTCCGGCGGCATGGTCGACTGTGCCGTCGCCTCCGGCGGCCCGAGCGCCGCCGACAGGACGAGGAGGAGACCGGCCGACCGCACTCGGGGCCCTGGGAAGCGTAGTGTCGAAACGCGCATTTCGAATCTCCGTTGGAATGTCGAACGGCTTGAACCTACCGAATCCCCCGCACGCGGGAGAGGCCTTGGGGGGGCAGTGGCGGAAACGGTTCGCGCCCCGCCATCGTAGACTCTTCCGGCCCCCCGACCGGAGGGATGCCCGATGAAGAGGGATGCCTGATGATGAGGGATGCCCGATGAAGGATGTGGATTCGGATCTCCTGCCCGAACTCTACTCCCGGCAGGAATTGGACAAGGCCCGCCGGCGACACCGGATCGTCGGACGCATCGAGGGAATCGCTGCCGCCGTCGCCGCGGGCACGATCTTCAGTTTCCTGGGCTGGATTCCGACGGTCCTCATACTCGGCGTCGCCGGCTACCTTATCTACCGCTTCGTCCTCAAGCCCCGGAAATCATCCGGATCGCCCGGGGCGTCCAGGGAGGATCGGACGTAGGTCCGTCTCGGGTCAGGGCCAGACGGCGAGGACGACGGCCTGTCCGATGAGGGCGACGCCGTTGTACCCGAGGCTCAGGAAGAAAATCCCCGGCTTTCGCTGCTCGTAGGCCACGCCCTGGTATCCGACGTTGAGGACGAAGCCGATCGTGACGAGCAGCCCCACGTGGACTCCGATCATCGCGCCGGAGCCGCCCATGACGGCGAGGAGTTGCGCGAGGACGTAGGCGGTGACGAGCGAGAGGACGAAACTCGCCCCGTGCGTCTTCACCGGATTGAAGTCCTTCTGGATCTCCTCGGCGGTGGTCTCCATGAGGGAGAGCCACTGCTTGCCGAAGATCGGGCCGTACCACAGAAAGCCGACGACCAGGGGGACGACTCCGGCGACCAGGATGGCGAGCCAATTGACGTCTTGCACGGTCTATCTCCTTTGGAGCGGGAGGTGGATCGCCGACGCGCGGGCGGCGGCGTGATGGACGGTGTTGTCGGCCGGGACCATGCGCGTGTGGCGCCCCAGCGGCTCACCCGTGTTGGGGTTCACGTCAAAGCGGGGATAGTTGGAACTCGAGATCTCGAGCCGGATGCGATGGCCGGCGCGGAACCGGTTGGCCGTCGGGAAGAGCCGGATCTCCATTTCATGGACCTCTCCGGGCGTCATCAACGCCTCCCGCTCGCGGGAATCCCGGTAGCGCGCGCGGAGGATCCCGTCGGTAATGTTGAGGTCGAAGCCCTCGGGATAGTCCTCGTTCGGGGGATAGACGTCGACGAGCTTGGCGGTGAAGTCGGTGTCGGGGGCGCTGGACGAGATCCACAGCGTGGCGGTGACCGGGCCGATGACCTCCAGATCGGCTGCCAGGGGCGCGGTCTCGAACACGAGCACGTCGGGCCGGTCGGCGGTGCGGCGGCCGTCGACCTCGGAGGCGAAGAAGCCGTTCTCGGAACCGCCCTCGAGCGACCTGAAGGTGCGCTCGCGCTGGTCGTAGCCGCCCCGCTTCAGCGCGCCGGAGAAGGCCCCGCCGATCGTGGGCACCGGGTGCTCGGGATCGTAGGTGTAGGTCGTCGATCCCTCGTCCGCGCCGGGAGCCTCTCGCGTGAGTCCGCCGCCCGCGCGGAGGTAGAAGGGCGTCGCCTCCGTCCCCTCGAGCGGCCAGGCCTGCGCGGTGCGCCACTCGCCGCCGTGGAAGAGGCGTCCGTTCCCGTCGCGGCGGCCGTCGCCGCCCCCCATGACGAAGATCGTGACGGGGCCGGCGGCCGCGCCCGCCAGCCGGTCGTCGCCCCCGAACAGCTCGTTCGCGACCTGCCCGCGGAGGTGCCGGTCGAACCAGCGCAGGTGGAACTCGCGCGAGAAATCCTCGACCGCGGCCTCGGCCCCGAACTCGATGTCGCCGGCGTGAGAGCGGCTGTTCCCGCCGTGCGTCCACGGACCCATGAGGAGCGTCATCGGCGACGACTTCCGCCGCGAGAGTTCGACGAAGCTCTGAATCGTGCCCGGAGCGTAGGAGTCGTACCAGCCGCCGACGTGCAGCATCGGGACGTCCGACGTCTCGTCGTAGTACTCGACCCAGTTGCGGCCGATGCCCCGAAAGTATTCGTCGTAGTCCCCGTGGTTCTGCATCGTGAGGTAGTAGTCCTCGAAATTCGGGGCGACGGAGAGCGGGTTCTCCCCCTTTTGGAAGGGCGTGTCGGGGAACCAGTCCGACGGCGGCTCCTCGGCGAGCCGGAGGCGGATCTCGGGGTCGTCCGCCACCGCCGCGAGCTGGAGGTGGGCCCAGCCGAGCTGCTGGCCGAGTTCGAGCGCCCCGTGGTTGCGGACCTTGTGCGTCCAGGCGTCGGAGAGGCCTCCCATCGTGAGCGCGAGCGTCCGGAGCCCGGGCGGGTTCAGCTTGGCGGCGTCCGCCTGCGTGTGCGCGCCGTAGGAGGTCCCCCACATGCCGACGGAGGGCTCCGCGTAGTCGAGCCCCGTGATCCACTCGATCGTGTCGTAGCCGTCGGGGGCGTCGAACTCGTGGTACTTCTGGAAGGTGCCCTCGGAGGCGTAGAGCCCGCGCGTGTCCTGCAACACGACGACGTAGCCGTGCGTCGTGAACCAGCGCGCCTGGTCCACGAGTCCGCGCGAGGTCTTGTCGTACGGGGTCCGGTGGAGGAGGACGGGAAACGGCCCATCGACGGGCTCGTATTCGCGGGAGGGACGGTAGACGTCCGTCGCGAGACGGATCCCGTCGCGCATCTCCACCATGAGATCCGTCTCGACCTGGAGCGCATCGTACGGTCCGCGCCCCGCCGCGTCCGCCGCTGCGTCCGGGGCCGCTTCCGCCCCCTCGCCCGAGCGGGTCGCATCGCCGCAGGCCGCGAGCCACAGCGCTCCCAGCAGCGCGAGCCCGCGGGGGGCGCGGCGCATCACGCGGGGACTCCGGCGGCGGCGCGGGCCGGGGCCGTCGAGAGCACGTTCACGAGGTCGCCGATGTGCGCGAGGCCGTCCACGCGTTCGAGCCGGTCCAGCGCGCCGTCGATCCGCACGTCATCCATCACGAGGCTCGCGCAATCCCGGAACTTGTCGTGCAGCTCCTCCCGGGTGAGCGGCCGCTCCGGTCCGCCCGGATACGTGTCCGCCTCGGTGTGAAGCTCGGTTCCGTCGCGGAGCCGCACGTCGATCGCGCTCCGCATGCGGTCGTAGCCGCGGGCGTCGATCTCCTCGTCGAACTTCACCGTCACGCGGCGCATCATGTCCGCCGCCTCCTGCGAGAGGACGAAGTCGTCGTGGAACTCGCGGATCCCGGCCCGCCGCCTGAGGACGATGCTCGAGAGGACGAAGGGGATGCAGAACTTCGCCTCGAGTTCGTTGCGCGGCACCGGATACCGGAGCGGGTTGAGGATGTTGTGCCCCGCGCGGAAGGTGATCCCGGCGACGTCGTCGGGCGCGAAGTCGTGCTCGGTGACGAGTTCGAGCATCGCGGCCATGCTGGGGTGGCCGAGGCTCCCCGAGGGGAACGGCTTCACGGAGACGCCGGGGTCCAGCAGCGTGTACGGGGAGCCGAGGGCGCCGACCAGCCGCTCGGGTTCGAAGCCGCCGCCGAAGACGCGGAAGAACCCCCAGGGCGCCTCCAGCGCGTCGTGCCCGGCCGTGAAACCGCGGGCGGCGAGGTCGACCGCCAGGATGCCGTTCTCCGCGGCCCGGCCCGCGTGGAGCGGCTTCGTCATCGTGCCGAATCCGAGCCGGATCCCCGATGACAGGCTCGCGGCGATCCCGAGCGCCATCGCGAGGTCGTCCGCCCCCAGCCCGGCCAGCTTCGCCGCCGTGGCGCAGGCGCCGAGCGTGCCGATCGTCGCCGTCGAGTGGAAGCCCTCCATGTAGTGCCTCGGGTCGATCGCCTCGGCGATCTTGCACTCCACCTCGAACCCGATGAGAAAGGCCTCCAGGAACCCGGCCCCCGTGGCCCCTTCCCTCTCCGCCATCGCGTATCCCGCCGCGAGAGGGGCGACCGTCGGGTGCGTGAGGAGCCCGAAGATCCGGTCCGGCGCGTTCGAGAGCTGCGTGTCGTCGAAATCCATCGCGTGGCCCGCCGTGCCGTTCGCCCGCGCGGCGAGCGAGGCGGGGGCGCGCACGTCCGGCGGGCCCAGCACCGTCGCCTGCGGGTTCCCGCCCTGCACGGCAATCTGGTCGCGGACGATGCGCGAGCAGGCGTCCGTCGAGCCGGCGAGGATCACGCCGGTGCCGTCGGTCACGCACCGCCGCCCCTCGGCCAGCAGTCTCTCGGGGAAATCGTCGATCGATGTCTCGAGTATGAAGTCGATGACCGCACGCGTCGCGCTCACTCGTGTTCCTCTCGCCGGGGTTCGTGGTCGTGTGTGTCGGATCCTTCGGGTGCGTCGGGTACGGGTTCGGGCGCTCGCGCCCTCCCGGAAATCAGGCGGCTGCGGACCGCCGGGGCCGCGAAGCTCACCGCCGCCAGCACGAGCAGCACCAGGCTGATCGGGCTCTCCAGGAAGACCGAGTGCGACCCCGAGGACAGGCTCAGCGCCCGCCGATAGTTCGTCTCGATCATGGGACCGAGGATGAGGCCGAGCACCGCCGGCGCCAGCGGGTAGCCGCCCCGCAGCATAGCGAAGCCGACGAGCCCGAAGAAGAGGGCGGCCCACGCATCCGCCGCGTTGCCGCGGAGGGAGAAGGTGCCCACGAGCGAGATCGCGACGACGAGCGGCATCAGGATCGACGGCCGCAGCCGGACGACCCGTGTCCACAGGGGGATCCCGAGGCGTCCCACGGCCAGCATGAGGAGCACCGCCACCACGAATCCCGCGTACAGCGCGTAGACGAGTTCGGAGCGCTCCGTCATGAGCAGCGGACCCGGCGCCACGCCCTGCACGGTGAGCCCCCCGAGGAGGACCGCGGCGCTGGCGGAACCGGGGATCCCGAGCGCGAGGAGCGGGATCATCGCCGCCCCCACGCACGAGTTGTTCGCGGCCTCCGGCGCCGCGATTCCCGCCGGCAGGCCCGTCCCGAACCGCTCCGGCGTCTTCGAGACCCGGCGCTCCTCGTTCCACGCGACGATGGACGCAATCGTCGCCCCCGCTCCCGGGATGGCCCCGATCAGACCCCCGATGGCGGATCCCCGCAGAATCGTGCGCCACAGTCCGAACAACTCGCGGGCCTTCGGGAGGGCGCCCGCGATGCCGCCCCCGGGGGGCGTCGACCTGCGCCGGCCCGTCACCGCCGCCAGCGCCTCCGCGATCGCGAAGAAGCCGATCAGCATCGGGACGAGCCCGAGACCGTCCATGAGCGCGTTCGTGCCGAAGGTGAGCCGCGGCGCCCCGGTGAGCACGTCGAGTCCGACGATGAAGAAGAGGAGTCCGAGGAGGGCGCTCACGATCCCCTTGAACGGGTCCTTCCCCACGAGGTTCGCGACGATGGAGAGCCCGAACACGCCGAGCCCGAAGTACTCCGCCGGCCCGAAGGCGATCGCCGCCCGCGAGAGCGGCCCCAGCGCGAGCACGAGGAGGACGGTGCCGAGGAGCCCGCCGCTCATGCTGGAGAAGAGGGAGATCCCGAGCGCGCGTCCCGCCTCGCCGCGCCGCGTCATGGCGTAGCCGTCGAAGGTCGTCGCGAGGGCGGGCGAACTCCCCGGCACGCCGATCGCGATCGCGGTGATCGAACCGCCGTACTCCGCCGCCATGTAGATCGAGACCATCATCAGGAGCGCCGGCGTCGGGTCGAGCGCGAACGTGACGGGGAGGACGAGCGCGAGTCCCACCGTCGAACTCAGCCCCGGCATCGCGCCCGCGAACACGCCGAGGAGGCTCCCCGCGAGGAGCGCGGCAAGGTTCCCCGGCTGGAGCGCTGTCAGCAGGCCGTCGAGGAAGGCGGACACGGGCGGCGGGTCAGAACCCGGACGGGAGCGGCACGCCGAGCACCACCATGAACACGAGATAGATGAAGGCGGCGAAGCCGAGCGGCACAGCGATGAGCACGAGCCGCGAGCGCTCGCCCGTCAGCCACATCAGCCCGGCGACGAGGAGCGGCACCGACACGACGGTCCCGAGCCGGGGCCAGGCGAGGAGGAAGACGGCGATCCACGCGGCTCCGAGCGCCAGGCGGGCGCCGCGGCGGCCTCCCGCGCCCGGGGCCGCGCTCCCCCGGGAACGTCCCGTGTCCGGCTCCGGCGGCCGTCGCGCGGCCCGGACCGCGAGCCACGCCGCGCAGCCCATGAGCAGCACGGCGAGCAGCCGCGGGAAGAAGGCCGGACCCGGCGCCCCCTCGGCCAGCGAGCCCGGGTAGGAGCGCGAGTCGAGCAGGACCCCGGCCGCCACGACGGCGAGCAGTCCGGCTTCCGCGAGCAGGCCCAGCCGCGTCGTCCCGCCCGCGGAGGCGCTACTCATCCAGGATTCCCAGCCGCCGCAGCATGTCCCGGCTCGTCGCCACCTCCTCGGCCATCCAGCTCCCGAACGCGTCCGCGTCCGCCATCGTCGCGTATTCGAGCGCGGCCCGCTCCATGTATTCGCGGAACCCCGGGTCCTCGATCGCGGCCATCAGCCGCGCGCGCAGCTCCGCGCGCAGCGCCGGATCCAGCCCCGGGGGGCCCACGACGCCGCGCCAGTGGACCGGCGTCAGGTCGTATCCCTGTTCCGCGTAGCTCGGCGTCTCCGGCAGCGCCTCGACGGGAAGCGCCACCCCCAGCACCCGCATCGTCCCCGCCCTCAGGTGCTCGCGCACTATGTTGTAGTTCGTGTGCGCCGCGTCCGTGTGTCCCCCGAGCGCCGCCACCACCGCGTCCGCCGACCCCTCGTACGCGATCCAGCGCACATCCGGGTCTCCCGCCGCGGCCCTCAGCCGGGCGAAGCCGAGGAAGTGGGCCGACGCCGCCCCGAACCCCGACACCGAGACCTCGCCGGGCCGGGCGTGTGCGGCCTCGAACAGGTCGCCGAGCGTGTGGAAGGGACTGTCGTCCCGCACCGCGATCAGGAAGGGGTCGATCTGGATGCGGAGGATGGGGGTGAAGTCCCCGGGAGAGAACGGAATCCGCCCCGTCGCCATGTTCACGGTGCCGCTCGCCGTGAAGACGCCGAGCACGTGCGGGTCTCCCTCCCGTCCCTGCAGGTACTGCATGCCCGCAGCGCCCGCCCCGCCCTGCCGGGTCATGACGGTGACGCGCCGGCCATCGAAGTGCGGCGGCGCGGCCTCGGCCAGGGCCCGCGAGAGGAGATCCGTCGGTCCGCCCGGCGTCGCCCACGAGACGATCTCGATGGCCCGGCTTGGAAACGCCGCCTCCTCCCCGGATGGCGAACACCCGACCGCGGCGACCGACGCCAAGACCACACCGGCTGTGGCCGCCGCGAGTTGACGTCCGGATGATGGCACAGACCATCCTCTGATATTCATGGGAAGGAATGTGACGCCTTCGTCCGGGACGGGCCACGGGAGGCGGGAGATCATTGATAAGACTGGTCTGACTAGTTATGCTGGATCGATGGAACTGCTCTACTCGACCTATGAGGCGAAGGCCCGTTTCTCCGAAGTACTACGCCACGTGAGGGAGGGGCGAACCGTGACCATATCCTACCGGGGGGAGCCGGTGGCCGAACTCCGACCGCTTCGGCGCAAGAGCACGGATCTCGAGGAACGGCTGGCGGATCTGGAGCGGCGAGGGATCCTCACGCCCCGTCCGAAGCACCGGAAGCCCATCGAACCCGGTACGCCGGTGCCAGGCGCGCTGGAACGTTTTCTGGCCGACCGCGGCGAGTGAGCGCCGCCTACGTGGATACGTCCGCGATCGTCTCGGTCGCTTTCGTCGAGGCCGGCGCGGACGAAATCGCCCACCGATTGCGGGGGTTCCGCGATCTGATGTCATCCAACCTCCTGGAAGCGGAGCTGCGATCGGTCTGCGCCAGAGAAGGAAAGCCCTTTCCGGGCGATCTGGTCTCCGGATTCAGCTGGGTTCAGCCGAAGCGGCCTCTTTCGCGAGAGATGCGGACCGCCCTCCGAGCCGGCTACCTGCGGGGCGCGGATCTCTGGCACGTGGCGTGCGCCCTGCATGTGGCGCGGAGGCCTTCGGATGTCTCGTTCATCACTCTCGACGAACGACAGGCGGAGGTGGCGGCGTCGCTGAACTTCCGGATCGGGTAGGACCAGGGAGCGCGGATCTCCCGGGCTCGGGCAGTCAGTCTGGTGGCGGCGGGCGGGCGTTCGGTAGACTGACCCGCATGTGCGACTCCGGAAGCGACACCACGACGCCGCCCGCGGCCCCGATGCCGACGGAGACCCCGGCGCCGACCGCCAGGACGGAGGCCGGCTGGCGGCGCGACGTATGGCCGGGTATCCACTGGATCCAGGAGTTGGGCGGGCACCGGGCCGGGATCGCGCGCGCGGTGCTGGAGAGCGGCGCGGACTGGTACAAGCCCGGAAACGAACTCTACGTCCCGCAGAACGCGTACCTGCTGACGGGTGAGCGGACGCTGCTCTGGGACACGCTCTCTCCGGCCTCGGGTCACATCCTCCTCCCGGCGCTCGAGGAACTGCTCGGGGAGCGGCCACTCGACTACCTCGCCCTCTCGCACCCCGACGTGCCTCACGCGGGCAACACGATGCAGGTGCTGCGGCGCTATCCGGACTGCCAACTCGTGGCCCCGGCCGCCGGCGAGACGCACGCGCTCTACCACCTGGACGACGCGATGAAGGTGGGGCCCGAAGACGAGATCGATCTCGGCGGGCTCCGGGTCCGCTTCCCGGAGGCAACCTTCCTCGACGCCGCGATTCACACGTGGATGAGCGAAGAGACGACCCGCACGCTCTTCACCGTCGACTGGATGGGCTTCCCGCACCAGAGCGGCGAGAGCCTGCGGCGCACGGACGAGATCGCCACGGTCGTGGACGTGGGCCGCCTCGAGGAGTTCCACAGCCGGGTCATGTTCTGGTTCCAGTACGTCCACCCCCACAAGGTCACGGCGGCGACGGACGCCCTGGCCGTGCAGTTCGCCGGATACGGTCTCGCGCCGGCGCACGGACTCCCGATCCCCGGGGAGGACGCGGCGCCCTACTACGAGCGCATGAACGAGGTCGTGCGGCGCGTGGCGGCGGGCGGGCGCGGGGGCGTCCTGTGAGCGGGCGCGTTCGCCTGAGCGGGGGCGCGCCGTGAGCGTCATCGATCTGGGCGGCGGAGTCTCCTGGGTCCACGAGTCCTTCCCGGAGACGAACGGCCACATCCACGTCTCCGTCTACCTCGTCGACGCGCCGGAGGGGGCGATCCTCATGGATTCCGGCTCCTTCCACCACCGGCAGCGCCTCGCGGACCGGATCCACGACGCCACCGCCGGCCGCGGTATCGGCGCCATCATTCTGTCCCACTCCGACTATCCCCACTCGGGCAACATCCCCGCCTTCCGCCAGGACTGGGGCGACTTCGAGATCATCGCCTCCTGCGGCGACCCGGACCTCCAGGGTCTCCCGTACGCCCGCCGCACGAAGATCGGCGACGTGACCGAGGTGCTGGGCCGGCGTTTCGTCGTCCTCGACCCCCCGCTCGCCGACCGAAATCACACGACCTGGGTCTACGACGAAGCCTCGCGCACCCTGTTCGTCGCGGATGGCTTCGGCGCGCTCCACGCCCCGGGCGCCTGCGACGTCGACTGGGGACGGCTCCCGGAGGAAGGACGCGCGGAGGGCGTGCATGAGTTCCATGCGCAGACGCTCCCGTGGCTGCGCTACGCGGACCCGGACCGGGTCATGGGCGCCCTGCACGCGATGCTGGAGAAACACCCTCCGGCCTGGATCGCCCCGATCCACGGCCCCCCGATCGCCGAGGCAGACGTCCCCCGCTACATGGCCGACCTCGAAGCCGCACTGACCCGAATCGCCGCTTCCTACGCGTAGGTTCTCGGCGGCCGAGCAGCTTCTCTACATCGGTTTCGGACGCGGCTCCTACAATCCGGGCGTGTTCCGAGACGAAGGTCGGGGTCGCGGTGATCCGCCAGCGGTCGGCGAGCGCGGCGTCGCGGGCCAGGCGCTCGGCGGTCGCCGCGGAGTCCAGGCACCGGGTGAAGGACGTTCCCGCGGGAACGTCCGCCGCTGCCGCGATGGATTCCCAGTCCACGTCTCCCGCCCTCCAGTCTTCGTTCGTCATCAGGTAGTCGTGCATCCGCGGGAACGCTCCCCTGGCCTCCGCGCAGATCGCCGCGCGCGCCGCATCGGCGGAGCGGTCCGAGAGGGGCACGTGAACCAGCACGACCCTCGCCTCACCCGACGCCGCCCACCCGTTCACGTTCTCGTGCGAGAGCCGGCAGAAGGGGCAGAGATAGTCGCTGAACTCGAAGATCGCGGGCGCGGCATCGCCGCTGCCGAGCACGCTCCTTCGCTCGGCGGCGGCCTGCTTCCATTCCTCGCGGTAGAGCGCGAGCACCTGCCGCTCGGACTTCCACTCCCTGAGGCGGCCGCCGACCACGCCCGTCGGGCGGAAGGCGATCACCGCCAGGAGCACGAAGCACACCGCGAGACCGACATCCTGGATTCCGGGCCGCTTCATGTCCCCGGCGACCTCGCGCCCGCGGGCAGCGGAACGATCCAGACGTGTTCGACGTCGAACTCATCCCGGACGACCCCGGCCGCCTCCGTTTCGTCGGCCCACAGCAGATCGAAGCCGCCGGGGAACTCGACGTCCCGGCCGGGACTTCCCGGCCCGGCGTAGACGCTCCAGACCGAAACCTCTCCTTCGCCGCGCAGTGCGTCCATTCGTGACCGGTAGTTCGTCACCCAGACGCGCCCGTCGTCGCCCGCGATCACGCCTCCCATCGCCGGCAAGAAGTCCGGAAACGCCCACACGTCGAGCGTGGCCGCGATGCGGGTCTGCAGTTCGGCGGGCAGGCGGCGGTTCATCTCGGCGCGGATGGGAGCGAGCGCTGTCTCCCGGTCCTCCGCGGTCAGGGGAACCGGTGGAACGGAGAACTCGATCGGAGCCAACGGCATGCCGCCGCCCGTCACCCGCTCCGCGCGCGGACGCTCCGTGGACCCGAAGAGAAGGACCGAATCGCCGGACAGCACGAACGGCTGGGGCGAGAACGGGATGCGACCCGAGATGTACGCATCTCCGGGATAGCTGAAGACCCGGACCCCCGTGGTCTCGGCGACGGGGTCGAAGCCCGTCCCCTCGGCCGACGTCAGGAAGATGACGACCTGCAGGGGATGGGACTCGCCGATCTCGTCGACGCTTCGGTCGGGTCTCGGAACCGCCCATACCAGCCGGCCGTCGTCCATGGCACCCTGCAGTCGCGCGGATTGCAGGGTGTCCCCCGGAGGGATCGGCA
>NZ_CANPVO010000011.1 GCF_947581785.1 Candidatus Palauibacter polyketidifaciens
GTCCCGGGACAGACCGTACTCGTCGAAGCGCGCGTCCGGAGCGGCACCGACGCCGCCGTGGAACTCGACCCGCCGGCCATCGAGGTCCCCGTCGGGTGGTCGGTGGAGGGCATCGGCCCGGACGTCGAGACGGAGCCCGACGATCTGGGTCCGTTCGCCCGCTTCTTCCGGCAGGAGGACACCGTCTTCGATCCGTCGGCCCGCGCGCGGCTCGGGCCGGGGGAACTCGGGCTGTGGCGCTATGCCGTCACCGTGCCCGAGGGTGCGCCCCCCGTTTCCCCGTGGTTCCTCGAAAACCCGCGGGACGGCGACCTGTACGACTGGCCCGCGGAGCCCGAGCTTCGCGCGCTCCCGTTCCGTCCCCCACCCGTTCACGGCCACGTGGCCGCGGTCGTGTCGGCGGCGGGCGAACGTTTCGACATCGAGGTCGAAGGCCCGGTGCGCTACCGGGCGGTCGATGGCGTGACGGGAGAGAGCTGGCGACCGCTGCAGGTGGCGCCGCGCATCTCCGTCGCGCCGATGGCGCCTGCGATGATCTGGCCGGTCGGCCGCTCGGATTCGCGTGACATCGCCTTCCGCATTTCGAGTTTCGCCCGGGACGCGACGGCCGGAGAGATCGGGCTCGACCTGCCGCCCGGATGGCGCGTGACGCCCGAGACGACGGCGTTCGAACTCGCCGGGGAAGGCGCGGTCCGGACGGTCGGCTTCACCGTCGAGCCCCCGGAGGGAGAGGCGGAGGGGGAGTTCTTCGCACGCCCGCGCATCCGGATCGCCGGAGCCGCGGTTCCCGCCACGCGCACGACGATGATCGACTATCCGCACCTCGAGCCGCGGCTCCTGTCCGGCGACGCGGCCGTGCGGATCGTGCGTTTTCCCGTGCGGGTCGCGGATCGGCGCATCGGATACGTGATGGGTTCCGGCGACGACGGACCCGAGGCCATCCGGCAACTCGGGCTCGATGTCGAACTCATCGAACCGGGAGACTGGGAGGCGGAGAGGCTCGACCGGTTCGATACGATCGTGCTCGGAATCCGGGCCTACGAAGTGCGCGATGACCTCATCGCGGCCAACGCGGAACTGCTCGCGTGGGCGGAGCGCGGAGGCACGGTCGTCGTCCAGTACAACCGCTACGAGTTCAACGAGGGGGCCTACGCCCCGTACCCGATCGCCATCGGCCGACCGGCGCCCCGCGTCACCGAGGAGGACGCCTCCGTCACGCTCGTCGACCCGCGGGCGCCCGTTCTGGCGGAGCCCAACCGTCTCGGCGCGGCCGACTTCGAGGGCTGGGTCCAGGAGCGCGGACTGTACTTCCCCGACCAGTGGGACGAGAGATACCGGGCGCCGCTGGAGATGGCCGACACGGGAGAGCCGCCGAACCGCGGCAGCCTGCTCGCCGCCCCGATGGGTCGCGGACTCTATATCCACACGTCGCTCTCCTTCTTCCGGCAGCTGCGCGCGGGCGTGCCCGGCGCGTTTCGTCTGTGGGCGAACCTGCTCTCGCTCGACGGGAACCGCTGGCGGGAGATCGCCGCCCAGTGACGGAACGCCGGGACGAGACGGGCCGCCGGGACGAGGCGGAGGGCCGGATCGGTCCCTTCCGTAGCTGGCGCGCGCTCTATGTGTCCGTGATCGCCTATACGGCCGGACTCATCCTCCTCCTGTATCTCGCCACGCGCCTGCTCGACTTCAGCGTGCCGTGAGCGGACTCGACTGGCTCGTCTTTGCCGTCTACTTCGGCGCCGTCGTCGCCTTCGCCTGGCGCCAGAGCCGAAAGAACCGCGGCGTCGAGGGCTTTTTTCTCGCCAACCGCCGGCTGGGCTGGGGCGCGATCGGCCTCTCCGTCATGGCGACGCAGGCGAGCGCGATCACGTATATCGGCACGACCGGACAGGCCTTCGACGACGGCATGGAGTTCGTCCAGTTCTACCTGGGCCAGCCGATCGCGATGGTGATTCTCTGCGTCGTCTTCATCCCCTTCTTCTATCGCTCGAAGGTCTTCACCGCCTACGAGTACCTTGAACGCCGCTTCGACCCCAGAACCCGCTCGCTGACGAGCTTCCTCTTTCTCGTCTCCCGCGGACTCTCGGCGGGGATCGTCCTCTACGCCCCGGCCATCGTCCTCTCGGTCATCATGGGATGGGACGAGCGCGTGACGATTCTCGTCATGGGACTCATCACCGTGGCCTATACGATCATGGGGGGGATCACGGCCGTCATCTGGACGGACGTGCTGCAGATGATCGTCATGTTCGCCGGGATCGCGATCGCGATCGCCGTGCTGTTCGCGACGCTGCCGGAGGGGGTGGGCGTCGGCGACGTGGCGTATATCGGCGGGATCCATGAGATGTGGCGCAGCATCGACCTCTCCTGGGACCCGACGAATCGCTATACGCTCTGGTCCGGACTCATTGGAGGACTCTTTCTCGCCCTGGGCTACTTCGGGACCGACCAGAGCCAGGTACAGCGCTATCTGACGGCAAGCTCGCTCCGCCAGAGCCGCCTTTCGCTCATCTTCAACGCCTTCGTCAAAGTCCCGATGCAGATCTTCATCCTCGCCATCGGCGTCCTCCTCTACGTCTTCTATCACTTCGAGCGTCCCCCGCTCGTCTTCAATTCGGCGGAAGCCGCCATGGTCGCGGAAAGTCCCCGCGCCGGAGACTTCGCCGCGCTGGAGGCCGAGCACGAACGCACGCACCAACTGCGCCGGGAGAGCACGCTCGCGGTGCTGGAAGCGCGCCGCACCGGCGAGGATCCCGGGGCGATGCAGCGGCGGATCGCCGCGTACGACGACGAACTCGCGCGGTTGAGGGAGGAATCGAAATCGCTCGTGTCCGAAGTGCGGGGAGCTTCGTCGAACGACGTGAACTACGTCTTCCCGTCCTATCTCATCGCCTATGTCCCCGCCGGCATCCTGGGACTGTTGATCGCCGTCATCTTCGCGGCCGCCATGTCCTCGCTGGACTCCGAACTCACGGCCCTGTCGAGCGCCACGGTCATCGACTTCTACCGGAGGTACGTGAAACCGGAGGGGACGGACGCCCACTATCTGCTCATCTCGCGGCTCGCCACGCTGGGCTGGGGCGGATTCGCCGTCCTCTTCGCGCTTTACGCGGGCCAGTTGGGGTCGCTCGTCGAAGCGGTCAACGAAGTCGGCTCGATCTTCTACGGCGCGCTCCTCGGCGTCTTCCTCCTCGCCTTTCTCGTGAAGCGGGCGACGGCGGCGGGGGCCTTCTACGGGCTCATCTCCTCGATGCTCGCCGTGCTCGCCGTGTCGCGCTTCACGGAGATCGCGTGGCTGTGGTACAACGTCGTCGGGACGCTGGCCGTTCTCGTGGTCGGCCTAGCGCTCCGCAGGCGGGAACGGCCGGCATGATCCGCGGTACGGTTTTCCGCGCGCGTCGCGTGCGGTAGAGTCTCCGACGGTTTTCGGGCCACGACAGTTTTTCAGCCACGACAGTTTTCAAGCCACCTGAGCGGGATGATACGGATGCTCACGGACGTACAGATCGCCGAGGCCGCGACGCCCCGGCCCATACGGGAGATCGGGGAGAAGATCGGGCTGGGGCTCGAGGAACTCGTCCCCTACGGTCACTACAAAGCGAAGGTCGCCCCGGACTCCATCTTCGAGCGCGAGCCCGGATCGGGCCAGCTCGTCCTCGTCACGGGCATCACGCCGACGGCCGCGGGCGAGGGCAAGACGACCGTCTCCGTGGGGCTCGCCGACGGCCTGCGCCGCGTGGGGGCGAACTCGGTGCTCTGCATTCGCGAGCCGAGTCTCGGCCCGGTGTTCGGCGTCAAGGGCGGGGCCGCCGGCGGAGGGTATTCGCAGGTGATCCCGATGGCGGACATCAACCTCCACTTCACGGGGGACCTGCACGCGATCACGTCCGCGCACGCGCTCCTTTCCGCCGCCCTGGACAACCACCTGCAGCAGGGGAACCGGCTCGGGATCGACACGCGACAGATCACGTGGCGCCGCGCCGTGGACATGAACGACCGGGCGCTCAGGAACATCGTCGTCGGACTCGGGGGACGGATCAACGGGGTGCCGCGGGAGGACGGCTTCATGATCACGGCCGCCTCGGAGGTGATGGCGATCTTCTGCCTCGCGGCGAGCCTCGAGGACCTCGAGGAGCGGCTGAGCAGCATCATCGTGGGGTACGACTACGGCGGCGAGCCCGTGCGGGCGCGCGAACTGAACGTGGCGGGCGCCATGACGCTGCTCCTGCGGGAGGCGATCGGACCGAACCTCGTGCAGACGCTCGAGGGGACGCCCGCCTTCGTCCACGGCGGACCCTTCGCGAACATCGCCCACGGCTGCAATTCGCTCATGGCGACGCGGGCCGGGCTGGCCTTCGGCGATGTCGTGATCACGGAGGCGGGCTTCGGGTCGGACCTCGGCGCCGAGAAGTTCTTCGACATCAAGTGCCGGACCGGCGGACTCAACCCCGAGGCCACCGTGCTCGTGGCCACGATCCGCGCCCTCAAGTTGCACGGCGGGGGCGACCGCACGGCGCTCTCCACGCCGGACCCCAACGCCGTCCGCGGCGGGCTCGCGAACCTCGGCGCGCACGTCGAGAACATCCGCGGCTTCGGCATCGAGCCGGTCGTGGCGATCAACGTCTTCGCGACAGACTCCGACGAAGAGATCGCGGCCGTGGCCGAGGCGTGCGAGGACCTGGGCGTGCCCTGGGCCCGCTCCGACGGCCACGCGCGGGGCGGCGCCGGCTGCGAAGACCTCGCCCGCGCGGTCCTCGCGGCGCTCGACGAGGGAGGGGCCGACTTCAAGCCCAAGTACGACGCGGAGGCTTCGATCCGGGACAAGATCGAGGCCATCGCGCGGAAGGTGTACGGCGCCGACGGGGTCGACTACACGCCGCGCGCCTCGAAGGACGTCGCCCAACTCGAGGCGGCGGGGATCGGGAATACGCCGGTCTGCATCGCGAAGACGCCGAACAGCCTGAGCGACGACCCGGCGCGCCTCGGACGGCCGGCCGGCTTCCGCATCACGGTTCAGGACGTGCGCCCCTCGGCGGGGGCGGGCTTCGTCGTGGCCCGGGCCGGCACCGTCATGACGATGCCGGGACTCCCGCGCGTGCCCGCGGCGGAGGGGATCCGGATCGTCGAGGACGGGAGCGTGGTCGGGCTCTTCTAGTCCCGTGACCGGCTCATGATCGAGATCGAACTCTCCGCGGGTCCCCACACGGAGGACATGGATCGCCGGCTCCGGGAATGGGCCGCCGGGGACGCGGTGGCGCGCCTCTGGCGGCGGGACCCGACGCTGTGGAGCGCGGACCCGGAGACGCCGGAGTTGGCCGACCGGCTCGGGTGGCTTGAACTCCCGGAGACGTCTCCCGCCATGCTCGGTCCGCTCGAGGCGTTGCGCGCGGGCGTGCCCTTCTGGTTCACCGACCTCGTGCTGCTCGGCATGGGGGGCTCCAGCCTCGCGCCCGAGGTCATCGCGCACACGATGCGGGGCGAGGGGCTGCCGCTCACGCTCGTCGACACCACGCACCCCGGGACGCTCCGCGACCTCGAATGGCTGCGTCCGGCGAACACGATCTTCGTCGTCTCCAGCAAATCCGGCACGACCGTCGAGACGCTCTCGCTCTTCCGCCACTTCTGGTCGCGGACCGCGGAAGTCGTGGACGATCCCGGGGAGCACTTCATCGCGATCACGGACCCCGGATCTCCCCTCGCCGAACTCGGCCGTGAGCGGGGATTCCGGGCGGTGTTCGAAGCGCCCCCCGACGTGGGCGGCCGCTTCTCCGCCCTGAGCCCCTTCGGTCTCGTGCCGGCGGCTCTGGCCGGCGCCGATGTCGCGGCCCTCCTGGCGGAAGCCGCCGAGGCCGCGGACGCCTGCAGGGACGACGCCCACCTCAACCCGGGCTTCCTCCTCGGGGCGGCGCTGGGAGAACTCGCGCTCGCGGGGCGCGACAAGGTCACCTTCGCCGCGGCGTCCGACTGGAACGCGTTTCCCGACTGGGCGGAGCAGCTTCTCGCCGAGAGCACCGGCAAGGAGGGCCGGGGCATCGTACCGGTCGTCGGCGAGCCCCCGCGGCCGCCGGACGAATACGGCGAGGACCGGGTCTTCGTCGGCCTCCTCCTCGGCGGGGACGCGGCGCGCGAGGCGGAGCAGTGGGGAGAAGCCGACGAGACCCCGGACCTCCTCGACGCGCTCGAGGCCGCCGGCCACCCGACGCTCCGCATCCGGGTCGAACAGCCCGGGGAACTCGGCGCGCTCTTCTTCGTGTGGGAGGTCGGCGTGGCCATGGCCGGAGCCGCCCTCGGCATCCACCCCTTCAACCAGCCGGACGTGCAACTCGCCAAGCGCCTCGCGCGCCGCGCGATGGCGGGTGACGGCGAGCCGGAGGGCGACCGCGAGCCGGAGGAACGGTCGCCGGGCGTGGAGCCGGCGGAGGATGTGCAGGTCTCCGAGGCGGACGAGATCGACCTCGTCTGGGAGTTGCCGCGGTTCGGACACGCCCCGCCCCGCACCCCCGTGACGCCCGACGTGGATGGAATCCGGGAGCGGGTGGAGGAGTTCCTGGCCGCGGTGGAGTCGACGGACTACATCGCCATACAGGCGTTCCTCGCGGGCGGCGAGGAGGAGGAAGGGCTACTCGCGACGCTGCGCGCGGCCCTGGCCGGAGCCACGGGGGCGACGACCACGCTGGGCTACGGCCCGCGCTTCCTCCACTCGACCGGGCAGTTGCACAAGGGAGGCGGGGACAACGCCGTCTTCCTCCAACTCGTCGACGACGCCGGCGAGCACATGCACGTCCCCGAGACCGACTTCACCTTCCGCAGACTGATCCGCGCCCAGGGCCTCGGGGATATCGAAGCGCTCGGTCGATGCGAACGCCTGGCGCTCCGGGTCCGCGTGGGCGGCCCGGAGGGCCTCGGCCTCCGTCGCCTGATTCAACTCGTCGAGGAGTCCCCCTAGAACGACTCCCGACGCCGAGCGGCGGTCCGGCTCAGTGGACCAGGCGCACCTGCAGGCCCAGGCCGCCACCGACCCAGGCCGCCGAAGGCGCAAGAAGCCGCGGGCGCTGCGACCTCAGCGCGGTCGCAAGCCCGTCCTCGGCTCCCGCCGTCGAAGTCTCGTCCGGGTCTCGGATCAACAGCGTCCACGCCGCGTGCGCGGACAGGAACGTCAGCGCGGTGTTGGCGAGCGCCGAGAGTTCGGCCCCGTCGGTCCCCCCGTCATTCCATTCATTGAGCGCATGCCAAGCGAAGCCGGCGTGCGCCGCGGCAAAGGCCCCGTTGAGCGCGCCAACCACGGGTTTCGCCCACCCCTCGGGTTTCGCGAGGTGAGTCACCAAGGCCGACCCCGCGGACAGCGGGGCCACATATCGCCAGGTGTTGGACGCCGCATCCCGGGGGCAGAAGCAACCGTCGGCGTAGGCGGGCTGGATCCTCGCGGCCTCATCCAGCGTGAGACCCGTCTCATCGAGCCATTCGGAGAAGCGTGCGTCGCCGGCAAGCTCCCACGCGTACACGTTGTTGTCCGTGCTTGCGACCTCCCGGACGAGATCCTCCCTGCCCGACCTCTGGAGCAGGTAGGCCACCGCGCACGGCGTCCCGTGTTCGTCGACGAAGACGGGCACACGGTCGGCGTGCGTGTGGTTGCGGGGGAACTCGCCCCGCTCCCGGTACTCGCGCAGCCAGTTCAGGGCGGTGTTCCGTCTCTCCCGCTGCGAGGCGCTCAGGGCGTCCGTCGCCCTTCGCCGCAGCACCCCCTCGACGTCGAGCAGGTGCCCGTGAATCCGCCGGGTCTCCAGCACCCCCGGTTCGGCCCGCGCGAACGTGGCCGCCGAGGGCGGCGCCGTCGCGGTGCGGCCGGACGCCTCGTCGCCGGCGTCCCCGGGACCCCCGGAGGCGACGATGAACGTGCACAGAACTCCAATGGCGGCAACGGCTTTCGATGAAGCGGGCATGGTTGCGACTCCCGTGAAGATCCCCCCCTCCCCGGCGTTCGCGCGGAAGGCGCGGCGCCGGGACACCATTTCGGGAGGTACCGGCGGCGGCGGCCGGAGTTCCGCATGGCGCCGACCCTGCGGTCAGGCGAGCGGCATCTCCGTCTGGGCGTGCGAGCCGAGGAGGTCGGTGCGGCCCTCGATGTCGAGGAGAGTGCGCTTGTAGCGGAGTCCGCCGGTGTATCCGCCGAGGGTTCCGTCGGTCCGGACGACCCGGTGGCACGGCACGATGATCGGGACCGGATTGCGGCCGAGCGCGTTGCCCACGGCGCGTGAGGCCTTTGGGCGTCCGATCCGACGCGCGATCTCCGTGTACGTCACCGTCTCGCCGAAACCGAGCCCCGAGGCGGCGTCCAGCACCGCGCGCTGGAAGTCGCCCAGCTCCGTGAGGTCGACGAAGAGATCGAAGCGGGGGCGGCGGCGGCCGAAGTACTCCGTCAGCTGCGCTTCGGCGGAGGCGAGCCGGTCGGTGTCGCACACCACGGGGGTCGACGGATATCGGCGCTCGAGGCCGACCACGAAGGCATCGTCGCCCTCGTCCTGCCACGAGAGCGCGACCAGGCCCTCGGCGCTCGCCGCGATCCGCATGGCGCCGAAGGGCGAATCGAAGCGGCGCCAGCGGATGACGGGACCGTCCCGGAGGCTCTCCGCGGAACGATGCAGGAGCCGGTACTCCGCCGCCCGCTCCCGGAGGTCCGGGCTCGCCGCCAGGTGCTCGGCCGTCTCCTTGGCGGCCTCCGCCTCCGAGTCGCCTAGAATCCATGCGACCAGATCTTCCTCGCTCCGGGTCGTCCCGCGTTCAGTCATATCGGTCCCTCCTCAAGCCACACCTCGGCGAGGTCGCGGCGCAGCTTCTTCATCCCCTGGTAGACGTTGGCCCTCGCGGCCTCGCGAGAAATCCCCATCCGTCGAGCGATCGTCGCGTAATCCACCTCTTCGATCCAGCGGAGCCAGACCGCGTCCCGCTGCCGCCGGGGAAGCTCCGCCACCCCCTTCCGGACGCGCGCCGCGGCGGCCTCCGAAAGCCGGTTCAACGCCGCGTCGGCCGCGGGAGGAGCGCCAGGCTCCACTTCCCCGGAGCGGGCCGCGAGCAACTTCGAGCGGCGGCGGCGCATCGAGATGCGGTCGAGCGCCCGGCGGGTCGCGACCCGGTACAGCCACGCACGCACGTTCACGGCGTCGCCCGCCTCGGGCGGCGCACGAAGCGCCGTCACCCACAGTTCCTGCACGACGTCGCGCGCCTCCTCCGCGTTCCCCAGCATCGCGGCCACATGGCGCTCCAGTTCCCCGCCGTAACGTTCGGACCAGTCGTCCACCCGCCCTCTCCCTTCGTTCTCACCCCCTGGAACGTATCATGTCGAAATCCGTGAAACGGGACCGCCCGCGAACCCACCCGTAATCCCTCGAAGCAGGCCTGAATCTGGCCGCGCGCGCGCGCGAGCCGTACCGTGTGAGCCCGCAGCCCCTACCCGGAGCACTCGGAGGTTTTCTTGAACCCAGAGTTTTCAGTTTCGGTGTCCTGGCCGACCCGCGTCGCGCTCACGCTCATCGCTGCGTCCGCGGCAGCGGCCTGCGCCGGCGATGCCGGAGCCGGGAGCGGCGGCGCGGCGGATGAGGGCCGTGCGGAGACGAGTGCCGTGGCCCGCGACCCGCTCCCGGAAGAGCGGCGCTTCGCGAGTCTCACCCAGCTCACCTTCGAGGGAGAAAACGCCGAGGCTTACTACTCGTCGGACGGACAGCGGCTGATCTTCCAACGCAGCCACGAGGGCGAGTACGAGTGCGACCAGATCTTCACGATGACCGTCGAAGGCGGCGAACGGCGCCTCGTGTCGACCGGGCTCGGCCGGACCACCTGCGGCTACTTTTTTCCGGATGATTCCAGAATCGTCTACAGTTCGACCCACCACGCGGCACCCGGGTGTCCTCCGCCCCCGGACATGCGCCGCGGCTACGTGTGGGCGCTCTACGACTACGACATCTACACGGCGCAGCCCGACGGCTCCGACGTCCGGGTGATTTCTTCGAGCCCCGGGTACGACGCGGAGCCGACCCTCTCTCCCGACGGCTCGCGGATCGTGTTCACCTCCACGCGGGACGGAGACCTGAACATCTACTCGATGAATCCCGACGGCTCCGATGTGCAACAACTGACGGACGAACCGGGATACGATGGCGGCCCGTTCTATTCCCCGGACGGGACGAAGATCGTCTACCGGGCGCGCTATCCCGAGAGCGAGGAGGAACTCGCGGACTACCAGGCGCTCCTGGCCGACGGTCTCGTGCGGCCCGGCGTGCTCGACATCTACGTGATGGACGCGGACGGCTCGAACCGGATTCGCCTCACGGACAACGGGGCCGCGAACTTCGCCCCCTTCTTCCACCCCAGCGGCGAGAAGGTGATCTTCTCCTCGAACCTGAACGATCCGGACGGCCGCAACTTCGACCTCTTCCTGATCAACCTGGACGGGACGGGGCTGGAGCAGGTGACGTTCAGCGAGGAGTTCGAGAGCTTCCCCATGTTCAGCCCCGATGGCCGCTTTCTCGTGTTCGCATCAAACCGGCACGGGTCCCACGAGGGGAACACGAACGTCTTCATCGCCGAGTGGATCGACGACCTCGCCGAGTGACCGACTTCCCGCGCGAACCGTCTAATCTCTGAAGACAGCCCCGGCGGCAGGCCGGCCGCCCGGGAAGGGACCGGAGGACACGGGAGTTCGGGATGCGGTTCGCAAAGACAATATGGGGTCGGCGGCGGGCGTGGGCGGTCGGGGTGGCGTGGGGCGTCTCGTTCGCCGCGCTCCCGGTCTCCGCCCAGGAAGCGGGAACCCCGATCGACTACGACGCCGCGATCGCGCAGAGCGGAATCGACGGCAGCTACGGGTACCTTAGCGCGCTGGAAGGGTCCGCGACGCTCATTCAGGGAGACACCCGGGAGCGCATCCAGCTCTCGGTGAACGAGCCCGTCCTTGTCGGCGACCGGATCTTCGTGTCCGACGAATCGCGCATCGAGATTCTGCTCGCCGACGGAAACCCCGTTCGGATCGGGGACCGGGCGGAGCTTGTCTTCCGCGCGCTCGCCAACTCGGCGGATTCGAGCGACCCCGCCTCCATCCTCGAACTCGCGCGCGGATCGCTGCAACTCGTGGTGGCCGCGAATCCGCCGGCGGCCGAAGGGCCCTCCGTCATCACGCCGAACGCGACGATCCGGCCGCAGGGAGCGGGTGCCTTCCTGATCCTTGTCGACGACGGGGGCCGCAGCGAGATCGTCGTGCGCGAGGGGGTGGCCGAGGTCACCACGCAGTCCGAACTCGCGGAGGTTCGCCCGGGAGAGAGCCTGTTCGTAGAGGGAGCGCAGGGCGACCGGCTCCGCTTTGCGGCGGCCCCGGGTCTCCAGCAACTGGAAGCGTGGGGGCGGGGGCTCGCCGACCAGGCGGGCGGCGAGTACGCCGCTCACGTGGACCCGGACCTCCACTACGCCGCGTCTTCGCTCGGGGGGCACGGGTCGTGGGTGCAGGTGGACGCGGGGGTCGCGTGGCGTCCGCGGGTGTCCACGGGCTGGGCCCCGTACCGACACGGGCGCTGGCGAAACACGCCCAGCGGAATGTTCTGGGTCT
Organism: Candidatus Palauibacter polyketidifaciens; assembly: GCF_947581785.1. NCBI lineage: Bacteria > Pseudomonadati > Gemmatimonadota > Gemmatimonadia > Candidatus Palauibacterales > Candidatus Palauibacteraceae > Candidatus Palauibacter > Candidatus Palauibacter polyketidifaciens. The sequence continues at coordinate 11,594 of NZ_CANPVO010000011.1, forward strand.
CCTACGAGCCGTGGGGCTGGGTTCCCTACCACTACGGGTACTGGGACCTCGATCCGAACTGGGGCTGGATCTGGTTCCCCGGCCGCCGTTTCGCCGTGGCGCACGTCTACTGGTACTGGGGCCCGAGCTACGCGGGCTGGATTCCGTCGGGATACTACTGGCGCCACTACCGGAATTATTACGGGAGCAGTTGGGGCTTCCACTTCGGCGTCTACGGACACATCGGGGGCGGCTTCGGGCGGTATCGGCACTGGACGTTCCTGCCGCACGGGCGCCTCGGACACCGGCGACAGCACTTCTACTCGGTGGGCGGTTCGGACTTCGGCCGCGGGCGAAAGGCGGTCGAGCGAGGCGTCCTGCTGACGGATTCCCGTCTGCTCGGGCGGCAGGCGCAGCGGCGACCCGCGCAGACGCTGGCGAGTCTCAGGCGCGCGGTCTCGCGTGACGGGAGGACGGCGGTCGATGCGAACGGCTTCATCGATCGCGGCGCGAGCCTGCCGCGGGATGTCGAACGCGTCGTGCTACGGAGCCGCGATGGCCGGTCGGCCCGCCCGCGCGACGCGACCGCCGGAATGCGGAACGGCACCTCGCGGACGGCCGGTTCGCCGCGTGTTCGCGTGACCACGCGGTCGCCCGAGGCCGGCGCGTTGCGGCTGGAGCGGTCCGGCGCGCAGGGGACGACGCGGACCGGCGTGCAGCGGGCGACGCCGCCCGCGGACGGGACCGGAGCCCGCCCGGCGATCCGGCGGCCCACGGCGCGGGCGCGGGATGTGCCCGACGCCGTGAGACGACCGGTCGTGCGGCCCACGACGCGCACGGGTTCCGGCGGCGTACAGCGCGCGTCCCCGCGGACGGGCGACGACGGCGTTCGTCGGATCGTTCGCCCGCGGACGGCGCGGGAGTCGCCGGCCGTTCGGCGGACGGGAGGCTCGACGACGCGGCCGACGGCACGGTCGAATTCGGCGAGGCCGACCGTGCGGTCCACGCCGGCGCGACCAGCGGCGCGGCCCACGACGACGAGACCCGTGACCCGGCAACCCGCCCCGCGGTCATCGCGGCCGGCGGCGCGGCCTTCCGGCCCGTCGAGGTCGAGCGGCACCATCAGTCGTTCCAGCGGCGGGTCCCGATCCGGGGGCACGGTCCGCCGCTCCAGCGGCAGCTCCCGATCCGGGGGCACGGTCCGCCGCTCCAGCGGTAGCTCCCGATCCGGGGGCGCGGTCCGCCGCTCGGGTGGCAGCTCCCGATCCGGAGGTGCCGTTCGCCGATCGGGCGGCTAGCAGTCCGAGAGATCAGGAATCCGGCCACACGGCCGGGTCCCGCTCCATCTCCGGCTCCGGTTCGACGCCGAGCGCCTCGACCATGCGGACGTAGTAGTTGAAGAAGCCGACGACTTCGGTCGCGGTCAGGATCTGCGCGTCGGTCCAGCCGACCTCTCGCAACTCGTCGATGTCCCGCCGGGCTGTGGAGGTCGGGTCGCGCGTGATCGCCACGGCATAGTCCATCAGGCGGCGCGTCTTTTCGTCGAGCCCCGCCGTCCGGTAGTCGGCGCGGATCGCGCCGGCCAGTTCAGCGTCTCCAGTGGCCTGACGGAGATCCTCTCCGTGCGCCTCCGTTCAGTAGAAACAGTCCAGTTCGCGCGAGGTCACGGTCGCGAGCATCTCGCGCACGTCCCGCGCCAGCGGTCCCGGCGCCAGCATCAACGCCTCGTAGAGCTGGATCGAGGCGCGCATGACGGGCGGGTTCAGGCTCTGGATGCCGATCACGTTGAAGACGCGCCCCGCGCGGCGGACGGCCTTCTCGTACTCGCGGGCCACGAGCCCTTTCGCTTCGTCGGGAGCTACCGTCTCGATATGCGGCATGCCGCCTCCTGTGGGCGATGGATCCGGGGTGCGAGTCAGCTCATCGGCGGAACCGGCTCCTCAGCGTACGAGGAAGCCGTCCCGCCACGGGTCCTCCGGATCGACGAGGAACTCGTGACGGCCCGTCACCCAGGCCCGGCCGCCGACCTCCGGCACGACGGCCTCGTGCCCGCCGACCGACGTCGTCTCCACGACGCGGCCGCTGAACCGGCCGCCGATGATGCTCTCGACGATAATCTCCGCAGCCCCGGACCCCTCCCCACGCGCGTGAAGGATGGCGAGGCGGCCGCTCACTGCCGTCCCCGTCGGACTTCGGTCGAGTTCCCCGTCCGCGAAGATGCAGACATGCCGCGAGTGGTGTGCGGTGTCCGCCGCCGCCCCCGTGAACACGGTGCCGTAGAGAAACCCGAGATCCGGGTCGTCCGGATGCGAGATGTGATTCGCGGCGGACGAAGACACTGCGCGCGTGATCCGGCGCCCCGCGTCGATGAGGTCGGCGGCGGCGGCGGGTGTGAGGGCGAGCCCGAGCGCGTCCGCATCGACGTACGCGTAGAAGGCCCCGCCGAAGGCGAGGTCGTACGGCACGGTACCCAGCCCCTCGACCTCCACGGCCTGGCCCAGAGCGGGCGCGAAGGAAGGCACGTTGACGAACCGGACCTCGCTGACCCGCTCGCCGTCCACGATCGCGGTGGCGCCCACGAGCCCGGCGGGCGTGTCGATCACCACGGGCCGCTCCCGCGCCGACCCGTCGATCCAGCCGGCTTCGACGGCGATCTTCGCCACGCCGATGATCCCGTGGCCGCACATGGTCGAATAGCCCTCGTTGTGCATGAACAGGACGGAGAAGTCGGATCCGGCCCGGACGGGCGGCATCACGAGGCAGCCGTACATGTCCGCGTGCCCTCGCGGCTCCCACATCAGCGCGCGGCGGAGTTCGTCGTGGTCCGCTCGCGCGACGCGACGCCGTGCGAGGACCGTGTCTCCCTCCAACTCCGGGAAGCCCGCCACGATGACGCGGAGCGGCTCTCCCTCGGTGTGAGCGTCGATCGTCTCGATGCGAAGCCAGTGTCCGGGCGCGGTCCAGGTCATGTGAACTCCTCGGTGAGGCGGTGGCCCCCATCGACGGGATCGTCGTATGCTGGCGTCGCTGATCTTACACCCCGTCGCCGCAGTCCGCTCCAGCGGCGGCTCGCCGCGCTCCGCAACGGTTGCCTGCTTCAGGAGAAGGCATGAAACCAAGGGCTCTCGCCGCCGAACTCGTGGGCACGTTTGCGCTCGCGGTGTCCGCCGTGATCTCCGTCAACAACCCCGGTTTTCCCATCCCGGCGCCGGCGATGGCGGGACTCACGCTGGGCGTCCTCGTTCACCTGCTCGGGCCTGTCTCGGGCTGCCTGCTCAACCCGGCGGTGACGATCGCCATCTGGTCGATCGGCAGACTCGAGGCGAAGGATGCCGGCTCGTTCATCGCGGCGCAGCTTGCGGGGGCCGGACTGGCCCTCGCCCTCGGAAGCGTCCTGTTCGCAGATCCGGTCCCGCTCCTTGTAGACGCGTCCGCCAGCACCGGCGTCGCCGAGATGCTGGGAGCTGCATTGCTCGCCTTCACGATCGGGGCCGTCTTCATGGGCCGCATCCCCGACCGGCTGACCGGCGCCGTCATCGGCGCGGCACTCGTCGTGGGAATCTCCTGGGCCGCGCACGGATCGAACGGAGTACTCAATCCCGCGGTGGCCTTGGGGATCGGTTCCTTCTCGTTCCCCTACGTCTGGGGACCGGTCGTCGGCGCCCTGATCGGCGCGCACCTGTCCCGATACGTCCGCGATCCCGGCGACGCCCCGTAGCTGGCTAGCGGTGCGTGGCGTAGCGGTCGGCGCCCGGAGTCATTCGGAGCGGTCCTCGCCCTCCGGCGAGTCCGGCGCCTCGCCCTCCGCGAGGGCGCGGTAGAAGGTGAGGCCGTTCATGTCGAGGTCGTAGAAGGCGAACTCGCGGGTGCCCCAGGGGGTCCGGCGCAGCGCCGTCCGCTCGTGGAAGACGCCCTGATCCCGGTATTCCTCGAACAATGCCTCGACGTCGGGCACGACGAAGCGCAGCATGGGGCGCTCGACGCGGGACCAATCCTCCGCATCGTGCCACTGCAGGTGTAACTCGATCCCGTCGCGCCTCAGTCCGGCGTATCCCGGATCGCGGGTGGAATCGGCGAAGGCGAGTTCGAAACCCAGCCGCCCGACGTAGAAGCCGATCGCCGCGGCGACGTCCCGCGACGGGAGCACGGGCTGTACCGCCTCGAGGCGGGCCGCCCTCCCCTCCCCCGCTATCGGTAGTTCTCCATCAGGGCGTCCAGCGCCTCGGATCCCGGACACAACTCCTCGAAGGGAAGGTCCCACAGCGGCCGGTCGACCGTCCCCAGCACGTCGTGCAGGTCCCTCGACTCCGGGTCCACGTAGAGGAGCCCGGTCGGAACCTCTCCCGCGTTCTGCCGTTCGCGCAGGTAGCCGTACACGGCGTCCCGGTCGGTCGCGTCGTAGTCGCCCTCCACCTGCCGGAAGCGGATCACGCTGCCGTCGTGCATGCGGACGTCGCGCACATCGGCGGACGCGATGTCGGCCGTGATCTCATCGGCCGGGGGGACGAAGTCCTTCGGGGCGACGAACGCCGCCTCGACGGCCTCGCGAAAGTGCTCGCGCGTGTAGGCGTAGCTCTTCGTCGAACCCACATGGTCGTTGAACGTCACGCAGGGCGAGATGACATCGACGAGGGCGAGGCCCGGGTGCCGGATTCCCGCCTTGATGATGGGGACGAGCTGGTCCTTGTCGCCGGAGAAGCCCCGGGCGACGAAGGTCGCGCCGATCGAAAGTCCGAGCAGGGCGGGATCGATGGGGGGCTGTTCGTTCGACACGCCCCGCTTCGACTTCGAGCCCATGTCGGCCGAGGCGGAGAACTGGCCCTTCGTCAGGCCGTAGACCCCGTTGTTCTCGATGATGTAGAGGAGGTTGAGGTTGCGCCGCACCGCGTGGCACAGCTGCCCGAGCCCGATCGAGAGCGAGTCCCCGTCTCCGGAGACGCCGACGTAAACGAGGTCGCGGTTCGCGGCGTTCGCTCCGCTCGCGACCGACGGCATCCGCCCGTGCACGCTGTTGAAGCCGTGGGATTCGGACATGAAGTAGGCGGTCGTCTTCGACGAGCAGCCGATCCCGCTCATCTTCGCGGCCCGGTGCGTCGGGATCGCGAGTTCCCACGCCGCCTCGATGAGCGCGGCGGTGACGGAATCGTGACCGCACCCCGCGCACAGGGTGGACATCACGCCCTCGTAGTCGCGCCGCGTCAGCCCGAGTTCGTTCTTCTCCAGGCTCGGGTGGAAGACCCGCGGCTTGGCGATGTACGTCATGCACCCACTCCTTCCGCGGTCTCCGCCGTGAGCCCGAGGCGGTCCTTCACGCCCGCGATGACGTGGCGCGCGCTCAGCGGGAGCCCCCCGTAGCGGAGGACCGAGGCCAGCCGTTCCTTCGAGGCCGGCGTCTCCAGCGTGAGCAGCGACTTCAACTGCGCGTCCCGGTTCTGTTCGATGACGATGTTGAGGTCGTGCGCCTCGATGAAGCGTCCGACTTCGGGCGCGAAGGGGAAGGCGCGGATCCGCATGTAGTCGAGCCGGAGCCCGTCTTCCGCCTCCATGCGCTCGATGGCCTCGCGCACCGCGCCGTCGCAGGCGCCCAGCGTGATGAGCCCGTATCGCGCGTCCGGCCGCGAGCGGATCTCCGGGGCCGGCACGGCCTCCGCGGCGTTGTCGATCTTCACCGCGATGCGGTCGATGACCTCCTGGTACTCGTCCGGCTCCTCAGTGTACTTGCCGTACTTCGTGTGGCCGGAGCCGCGCGTGAAGTAGGCGCCCTTCGGATCCTCGCCCGGGATCGTCCGATACGGGATCCCGTCCCCGTCCACGTCGAGGTAGCGATAGAACGTCTCGATCTCCGCGAGCGCCTCCGAGTCGAGCACCTTCCCGCGATCCGGCCGGTACGCGTCATCCCACTCGAAGCGGGGCACGACCCAGTCGTTCATCCCGATGTCGAGGTCGGAGAGCACGAAGATGGGCGTCTGGAAGCGTTCCGCGAGGTCGAACGCGTGCACGCTGAACTCGAAGCACTCCGCCGGGTCCTTCGGGTAGAGGCAGACGTGTTTCGTGTCTCCGTGCGAGGCGTAGGCGCAGAGGAGGATGTCGCCCTGCTGGGTGCGCGTCGGCATGCCGGTCGAGGGGCCGACGCGCTCGACGTCGAAGAAGACGCACGGGACTTCGGCGTAGTAGGCGAGCCCGATGAACTCGGTCATGAGCGAGATCCCGGCCCCGCTCGTCGCCGTGAAGGCCCGGGCTCCGGCCCACCCCGCGCCGATCGTGATGCCCGCCGCCGCGAGTTCGTCCTCCGCCTGCAGGATCGCCGCCCGGCTCCGCCCGGTCCCGTCCTCGACGCGCAGCCGCCGGCAATAGGCCGTGAAGGCGTCGACGAGCGAGGTCGAGGGGGTGATCGGGTACCAGGCCGCGACCGTCGCGCCCGCGTAGACGCAGCCGAGCGCCGCCGCCGTGTTGCCGTCGATGAGAATCGAGTCGCGCGTGGCGTCCATCCCCTCGAGCCGGATCGGCAGGGGGCACTCGAAGTTCTCCGTCGCGTAGTCGTGGCCGAGCCGGATCGCCTCGAAGTTGGCGTCGAGGAGGTGGCGCTTCCTCTCGCCGAAGGTCTCCTCGAGCAGTCCGCGGATCACCGCCATGTCGATGTCGAGGAGGGCGGCGAGCGCGCCCGTATAGGCGATGTTCTTCATCAGGATGCGCGTGCGGCCGCCGTCAAAGGTCTTCACGCACATCTCGGCCAGCGGGACGCCGAGGAAGGTCACCTCCTCGCGCCGCAGCGTGTCCGCCATGGGCCAGCTCGAGTCGTACAGCAGCCAGCCGCCAGGGACGAGTTCCTCGATGTCCTGGGCGTAGGTCTCCGGGTTCATCGCCACGATGAGGTCGAAGTCCGGCGTGCGCGCGACGTGGCCCGACCCGTTCACGCGGATCTCGTACCAGGTGGGAAGGCCCTGGATGTTCGACGGAAAGACGTTCTTCCCCGACACCGGGACCCCCATCCGGAAGATCGACTGCATGATGAGCCCGTTGGCGCTCGCGGAGCCCGTCCCGTTCACGGTGCCGATCTTGAGCGCGAAGTCGTTCACGCGGCCGGTCTTCATTTCGGGCATTCCGTCAGGGAGTCACCGAAACGAAGCCGCCCGGCGACATCTCCTCGATTCCCATTCCGGAGTAGGGATGCTCCGCGTCCTGGCCGGCGTACGGCTTGAGCAGATCGAAGGTCCGCATGTCCCAGGCCGCCGTCGGACAGCGCTCCGCGCACAGCCCGCAGTGGATGCAGAGGTCCTCGTCCTTCACCATGACGCGGGAGGTCTGCGGCAGCGGCTCGGAGACGTAGATGTCCTGCTCCGCGTTCTCGGCGGGCGCGGTGAGCCGCGTGCGGAGTTCCGCCTCCGCCCCGTTGTGGGTGATCGTGAGACAGCTGAGGGGACAGATGTCGATGCAGGCGTCGCACTCGATGCACAGGCTCCCCGTGAAGTGCGTCTGAATGTCGCAGTTCAGGCAGCGCTCGACCTCGGTCAGCGTCTGCTCGATGTCGAACCCCTCCTCGACTTCCGTCTCGATGCTCTGGAGGCGCTCCTCGAGGCGGACGTGCCGCATCTTCCGGCGGGCCGCGTACTCGTAGTCGTTCGAGTAGCTCCACTCGTGGAGGCCCATCTTGGCGCTCACGAGGTTCATGTGCTCGGGCGGGCGCTTCCGGAGGTCCTCGCCACGGCAGTAGGCGTGGATGGAGATCGCCGCCTGGTGCCCGTGCTCGGCCGCCCAGATGATGTTCTCCGGGCCCCACGCCGCGTCGCCGCCGAAGAAGACGCCCTCGCGCGTGGACATGAACGTCGTGCGGTCGACGACGGCTTCGCGCCACTTGTTGAAATCGATCCCCGCATCGTCCTCGATCCAGGGGAAGGCGGTCTCCTGCCCAATGGCGAGGATGACGGCCTCCGCGGGGAAGAACGCCTCGTCGAGCTTGGTCGAGACGAGCCGCCCCTCGTCGTTCTCGTGCCATTCCACGATGTCGAAGTTCATCCCCTTGAGGACGCCGTCCTCGATGACGAACTCCGTGGGCGAGTGGTTCTCGACGATGTCGACGAGTTCCTCTTCCGCGTCCTCGAGTTCCCAGGGGGAGGCCTTGAAGTACGGCTTCGACTTTCGGGCCATGACCTTGACGTTCGTGCCGCCGATCCGCTTCGAGGTGCGGCAGCAGTCCATCGCGGTGTTCCCGACGCCGATGACGAGGACGTTCTCCTCGATCGTGTTCGTGTGCCCGAAGGCGACGGATTCGAGCCAGTCGATGCCGATGTAGATGTGGTCGGTGTCGTACCGGCCCGGCAGGCGAAGTTCCTTGCCGCGCGGGGCGCCGGAGCCGACGAAGACGGCGTCGAAGTCCTGCTCCAGCAGCCACTTCATGCTCTCGACGGGCGCGTTGTAGCGGATGTCGACGCCCATGTCGAGGATGTAGTCGATCTCCTCCCACAGCACTTCCGGGGGCAGGCGGAACTGCGGAATGTTCGTCCACATGAGACCGCCGGGGCGGTCGTTCTTCTCGAAGATCGTGACCTCGTAGCCGAGCGGCATGAGGTCTCGGGCGACGGTCAGCGACGCCGGGCCCGCGCCCACGCAGGCGATCCGCTTCCCGTTCTTCTGCTTCGGGATGTCGGGGAAGCGGGGAGTGATGTCGCCCCTGAGGTCGGCGGCGACGCGCTTGAGGCGGCAGATCGCGACCGGCTTCTCCTCGACCCGTACGCGCCGGCACGCGGGCTCGCAGGGGCGGTCGCACGTCCGGCCGAGGATGCCCGGAAAGACGTTCGACTCCCAGTTGAGCATGTAGGCGTCGTCGTACCGTTCCTGCGCGATGAGGCGGATGTAACCCGGTACGTTGGTGTGAGCCGGGCAGGCCCACTGGCAATCCACGACTTTGTGGTAGTAGTCGGGATTCCCGACGTTTGTTGGCTCCACCGTTTCTCCTCGGGCTTACCCCGCCCGACAGGCGCTCCGTTCCCCGGCCCGTGAGTCGCTTGGAGACATAACCGCCCGCAATCGTAGGGGACGAGGGGGATTGTCGCCAGTTCTTCGTTGCGCCGGCGGGAGTGGCGGCGGGCGCGGCGCGGGACGGGCGGCGGGCGCGGCGGGCGGATCGTTGCTGCGGCGCCCGCAGCCGCGGAAGTTGAGCGCATGCAAAAACAGCCCGTGCACACGGTTGCCGGCGGGGCTCACCTCTTCCGGCGGGACACGGCGGCGAAGCTTGGACGGATCGCCGGAGGATATCTCGACCGGTACGCGGCGGACCCCGCTTCCCTCGCCGATGCCCTGGGAGATCTCCTTCCGCCGGAGACCGCCGAATCGGTGCACCGGCGCGTGCGCGTCAAGCTCGAACGCGAGCCCGTCGAGTGCTTTCTGATCGACTTCGAGGATGGGTTCGGCGTCCGGTCCGAGGCGGAAGAGGACGAGGCGGCGACGGCGGCGGCGGCGGAAGTCGCGGCGGGGACGGCGGCGGGTGGTCTCCCGCCCTCGCTCGGAATCCGCATCAAGTCGCTGTCGGAAGCCACCGGCGGACGGGCGCTGCGGACGCTCGAACTCTTCCTTGCCGGGTTGGCGCGGACGGGGGGGGAGCTGCCGGACGGGTTCACGGTGCTTCTGCCGAAGATCGTCGACGCCGGGCAAGTGGAGAGGCTCGCGACCGCGCTGGATCGGCTCGAGGCGACGCTCGGCCTGCCGGAGAATCGGGTGGGCATCGACCTCATGATCGAGACGCCGCAGTCGCTCGTGGCGCCGGACGGACGCATCGCCGTGCCCGGGCTGGTCGCCGCGGCGGGGGGGCGGTGCCGCACCGTGCATCTCGGAGCGTACGACCTCACGGGCGCCGTGGCGGTCGCGGCGGAAGCCCAGACGCTCGGACATCCGTTGTGCGACATGGCCCGGCAGCTCCTTCAGCTCTCGCTCGGCGGGACCGGCGTTCGGCTGGCGGACGGCGCGACCAACGTGCTCCCCGTCGAGCCGCACCGGGGGAAGACGGAGATCTCGCCGGCCGAGCGCGGGGAGAACGCGGCGGTCGTGCATGACGCGTGGCGCCTGCACTACGCCGACGTGCGGCGGTCCCTGAGCCAGGGGTTCTACCAGAGCTGGGACCTCCACCCGGCGCAGCTCGTCTCCCGCTATGCGGCCGTGTTCTCCTTCTTCCTGGAGGGTCTGGACGCGGCGGCGAGCCGGCTCGACCGTTTCGTGAGCGCAGCGGGACAGGCCATCCTCACGGGGTCCGTGTTCGACGATGAAGCCTCGGGCCAGGGTCTCCTGAACTTCTTTCTCCGGGGGCTCGCGAGCGGCGCACTGACGGCGGAGGAGGCGGCGCGTTCCGGCCTCACGCCCGCCGAACTCGAGACCCGCTCCTTCCCCGCCATCCTGGCAGGCCGCAGCAAGACCCCGCCTCAGCGCCCGGAGCGGCGCGGCGGGTGATCGCCGCCTGGATCGACCGCGGCAGGGTCCGCGTGCGCGACGACCTCCCGCGGCCTTCCCCCGAGCCCGGGGAGGCCATCGTCCGGGTCCTGATGGCGGGAATCTGCGGGACGGACCTGGAGCTGCTGCGCGGATATCGCGACTTCTCGGGGATTCCGGGGCACGAGTTCGTCGGACGTGTCGAGGAGGGGCCGCCCGAGTGGGTCGGCGCGCGGGTCGTGGCGGAGATCAACATCACCTGCCGCGGGCGAAGGTTCGAGCCCCCCTGCTTCCCTTGCGCGAACGGGCGGCTCACGCACTGCCTTCGCCGCGAGGCGATCGGCATCCGCGGTCGCGACGGCGCCTTTGCCGAATGGCTGCGGGTGCCCGTCCCGAACCTGCATCGCGTGCCGGAGCCGCTTCCGGACGAGGTCGCCGTGTTCGCGGAACCCGTTGCGGCCGCGTGCCGCGTCCTGCGGCAGATCGAGGCCGACATCCGGCGCGACCTCGATCGTGGGCGCGTGACCCGGGCGCTCGTCGTAGGGGCCGGACGGCTGGGGCAGCTCGTGGCGCGGGTGCTGGCGCGTCGGCTGCCGGAGCTGGAGGTCGCCGGGCGGTCGGAGCGAAGCCTCGCGCGGGCTCGCGCGGCGGGTCTCGCCACCGTGTCGGCCGCGGCCGTGGAGGAGGCGGCCTACGATCTCGTCGTCGATTGCAGCGGCGCCTCGGCCGGCTTCGCCGTCGCCCGGCAGGCGGTTCGGCCACGCGGCACGATGATCCTCAAGAGCACGCATAAAAATGAGTTAGACGTCGACATCTCATCCATTGTCGTAGATGAAATCCGACTGCTCGGCTCCCGGTGCGGGTCTTTCGACGACGCCCTGTTGACGCTGGAGCGAAGAGAGTTCGAGGTGCGCGATCTCATCGACGACCGGCTGCCGCTCTCGGCCGCCCCGGAGGCCTTCGAGCAGGCGGCGGAGGCGGGAATCGCAAAGGTGCTTCTCGTCCCCTGACCCCGGCCGGGTTCAGTCGGAGAGGCGCACGGGGCGGACGCGGACGCCGCCTCCCTCGCCCGGGATCGTCCACGCGAACAGGAGTTCGTCTCCCAGCCGCACCATGCGCGGGAATCCGCTCGAGCGCTCGCCGGCGGTCTCGGAGATGAGGAGGGGCGGCTCCTGCGAGCCGTCCGGGTGGACGCGGCGGACGAGGACGCGCGGGGTGTCGTTCGAGGCTTCGAGCCACACGACCGCCGCCGAACCGTCGTCGAGGCGCTCGATGTCCACGCGGCCCAGCGGCAGCCCTTCGTCGATTCGGATCCGCGGGCCGAAGCTCGCGCCGCCGTCGGCCGAGAAGGCGACGTACGCCTGCGGCGTGCCGCCGGCGCCAGTGTACCAAGCGGAAACCAGCGCCGCTTCGTCGCCGCTCAACTGCGGCCCGTTCACCGGACAGCCGGGAATGACCCAGCCGTCGGTCGACACCGGAGCGGGCGCGGTCCAGCGCTCCCCCGCCCCGCGGACGACGGCGATATCGCGGACCTCGGATTCGCTCCGGTCGCGGTAGGCGGCGACGAGTCCGTCGCCCACGCGGGCCAGCGCGGTCTGGCAGCACTCGCAGGTCCGGTCGTCGAGGAGTACCTCGGGGCCCAGTCGGCCGTCCGGCGCGAGCGTCCGGAAGCGGACGGACATCGGACCCCGCACGGCGTGGCTGTCTTCCGTTATGTGCACGCCCCCGGCGGCGGCGCCCGCCATCGCGCGGGCGTCGAGCCAGGTCAGCGCCGCGCCGTCGCGCCACGGGACCATCGATACGAAGCCGTGCTCGGTCGGCGACTCGTCGTCGTGCGCGCGGAACGGCTCCGTCCACGTCATCCCGTCGTCCGAGGAGAGCGCCAGCATGACGTGGTACGCGTACGGCGCCTCGGCCACCTTCTCCAGCCAGTGGACGGCGAGGGTGCCGTCGGGCATCTCGACCGACGAGGGGAAGTCGGCCCAGTTCACAAACATGTCTTCCGACGTCCACACGGTGCGCGGCGCGGACCAGCCGTCCGCTTCGCGAATCGCCAGGCGCAGCGCGGGCACGCCATCCTCCGGCTCGGTCCACGTCAGGATCGTGCGACCCTCCGCGCCCACCGCGAGATGGGGTTCGCCGCTCGGGAATGGCCGCTCGAACTCGATATCCCCGGACTCCAGCGACACCTGCCGTTCTGCCTCGCCGGCGCAGGCGCTGAGGAGTGCGCCGAGGGCGAGCGCACGAACCGGCCAGCCGGGACGGGTCCTCATCAGAAGTCGCCGGCCACCTGAGGGGCGGACTCCACGCGGATCGTGAGGATGTCGATGTCGTGGTACTGCTGGTGGCGGATGGACGAAGCATAGTGCCGCAGCAGCCGAAGCGGAGTCTCGGCTTCGACGGGGACCCCCGCTGCCGCTTCGCTGAGCATCGCCAACTGATCCTCGACGTTCTTCTCATCCGTCGTCGCGATGAACTCGAGATCCGCGGCGGGGCCATCGCTGCTCGCGATGAGCAGGAGGCTTCGCGCGTCATCGGCTTCGGCTTCGGCCTCCTGGCGGCCGAGGATCAGCATCGTCTCTTCACCCACCGCGCGCAGACGCGTCTCCATCGTCTCGTCCCAGCCTCTGCGCGCCGCGAACTTCACCAGGAAGGCGTCGACTTCCGACCACGTGTCGTCCGATAACCGGGTCTTCAGTCGGGCCCGACGGCCTCCCGTGACCTCCGAGAAGATGGTGAGCAGGATCACCGTGATCCCGCCGACCGTCATGCCGTTGCCGAGGAATTCCTCCCAGGCCCCGACGATCTGCTCCGGGTAGATCCAGTCGAACTGGAAGACGATGCCGAGCCAGAACGCGACGCCCACGACGAGGCCATTGCGATAGTCCAGCCCCTCCTGGAGCAGGATCTTCATGCCAAAGACGAAGATCAGCGCCACGACGACGACGAAATAGGCCGCCACGACGGGGCCGGGGATCACGATGATGAGGGCGAGCAGCTTCGGCAGGAAGGCGAACGCCGCGAAGACGACGCCAACGCAGATCCCGATGGCGCGAGAGGTGACGCCCGTGAGTTCGGCGACGGCGATGCCCACGCCGTAGGTCGTATTGGGGACGGTCCCCGCCAGACCGGACAGGAGGTTGCCGGCGCCGTCGGCCGCGATCGCGCCCTGGATGGAGCGAAAGTCGATCGCGCGCGGCCTGCGCCAGGAGACCCGCTGAATCGCGATCGCGTCGCCAAGCGTGTCCATGGCGCTCACGAGCGTAACCATGAGGAAAGACGGGAGCAGGGCCCAGAACTCGGGGCGGAAGCTCAGATCGAGACCGGGGTACGCCAGGTCCGGGAGGCCGATCCAGTCGGCTTCGTAGACGGCGGACAGGTCGTAGATCCCGAATCCCAGGCCGGCGACGAGCGACCCGGCGACGATCCCGAGGGCCGGGGCCCACAGCCGGAGCGCGCCGGAGAACCGAAGCGGGACGAGGACCGTGACGGCCAGCGTCACGCCGGCCACGACCGGACCGGCGGCGGCCGGGGCTCCGGCCGGGACTTCGGCGAGCTTCCGCAGGATCATCGGAGTGAGGGTCACCGGGATCAGGATCAGCACGGTGCCCGCCACGGTGGGCGTGAAGACCCGGCGCAGGAGCGCCATCCTGGACGCGAGAAGGAACTGGACCAGCGAGGAAGCGATGATCAGCACCGCGAGCATGCCCGGGCCGCCCTGCTCGATGGCGGTGACGCTCACCGCGATGAATGCGCTCGTACTCCCCATGACGAGCACGTAGCCGGCGCCGATCCGTCCCACTCTGCGCGCCTGGATCGCCGTCGTGACGCCGCTGATCACGAGCGCCGCGAACACCGCCCACGACAGGTATTCGGCGCTGCCGCCCGCCACCGTGATCATGACCGTCGGCGTGAGCACGATGCTGGCGAGGCAGATGAGCGCGTACTGGACGCCGAGCCCGGCGGCCATGGGGAGCGGGGGACGCTCGTCGGGCTCGAAGCGCACGTCCTGGCGAGCGAGCCCGGAGCCGGAACCCGCCATCAGCCGCCGCCTCCCCCGGCGAGCGCTTGGGCGGGCGCCGCGGAGCGCCAGCGCTCGGGGTGGGCCTCGAGGCGCTCCACGGCCTCCACGAGCACGTGGAGCGCCAGGTCGATGGTGTCGAGGTGCGTCCGGAAGGCGAGCGCCGCCATCCGCAGCCAGAACGTCCCGTCGATCGTCGTCGATGAGAGGAAGATCCTCCCATCGCGATGCGTTTCTTCCACGAGAGCCTGGTTGAAGGCGTTCGCGTTACCCGACTCTGGCACCCAGCGGTAGGTCACGACCGAGAGCTGAGGCTCCGGACCCACTTCGAATCCGAGCGCCCCGATCTCGCCGTGGAAGTAGCGCGCGAGTTCGAGCTTCTCCTCGAGGCAGGCCCGAAAGGGGGCTTCTCCATACAGGAGGAGCGGCAGCCAGACCCGGAGCCCGCGAAAGTGCTTCGTGAGTTCGGGGGATACGGCGGCGGGCGAACGACCTCCCCACTCGGACTCGACGGTGTCCTGCAGGTAGCTCGCGTAGTAGGCGTGGGCATCCTGGAGAGCCTCCCCGTCGCGGATGAGCACGGCGCCGGTGCCGTACGGCAGGAACATTCCCTTATGCGGATCGAGCACGAGCGAGTCCGCGCGCTCCATCCCGGCGAGCACGCGTCGGCAGTCCTCCACGAGAGCGAAAAAGCCCCCGTATGCCGCGTCGACGTGGAACCAGAGCCCTTCCCGCTCGCACACATCCGCGATGCGGTCCAGAGGATCGACCTGACCGGTATCCGCGGTTCCGGCCGAGCCGAGGACAAGCCACGGCATGAGCCCTCGCGCCCGGTCCTCCGCGACGAGTTCGGCGAGCGAGTCGGGACACAGGCGGAGATCCCGGTCTCGGGATACCTCGCGCCGGACGGCCTCCGCGAGGCCGGCCACGCGGATCGCCTTGTGCAGGCAGTGGTGTGTGTGGGCGGAGGAATAGACGACGGCCCGCTCGTAGTCGCGCGCCCGGAGACCGGCCGCTTCCCGGGCCGTAACCACCGAGATGAGGCTGGCAATGGAGCCGCCCGAAGCGAGGTTCCCGTCGGCCCCGGCGGGGAATCCGGCGAACGACGCCATCCAGTCGAGGATCAGATCCTCGATCTCGACCGCGCCCGGCCCGGTGAATCGTACGCCCGCGTATTCGTTCGTCACCGCAGCGAGATAGTCCCCCAGCGACGAGGCGTAGATGCCTCCGCCCGGGATGTAGCCGAGATGTCCGCCGTGCGAGGGCACGAGGCCGACGCCCGCCACGGATTCGTCGATCCGGTCGATGAGTCCGGCCAGGGGCTGCGGTCCGCGGCCGAATCCGAGCTTTCGGATCTCCCGGACGGCGGACTTGTCGTGCCGGTAGGCGGGCCGCTCGGGGAGTCCGTCGAGGAACCTCTGCGCGTAGGCGTGTACCTCGGCCATGAGGCGGTCGCGCTCGCCCGCGTCGGGGTCGAGCGGCCGCGCAGCCTCCTCCAGTTCCAGGATCCGTGACCGCTGTCGACTTGAGATCGAGCGCATGATGCGATCCTATCCCTTTCGTTCGGGGGACGCGAGCGTTCCGGTCCCTTTGTCACCCATGGGAGGATCCCGCTTGGTTCCTCGTCGGAAATCATCCTGGAGGTACGGTCTCGCTGCGGCGCTCGCGCTCGGGCTCGCGTCCGGCGTCGAGGCGCAGGGGCGCGCGGACCGCGCGGAAGGCTACCTCCGGTCCTTTCACGACCTGAGGCTCTTCAACGGCGCGGCCCTCATCGTCGACGAGGGCGAGGTGCTGTTCGAGGGCGCGTTCGGCGAATCCGATTTCGCCGGGGGCGGCCGCAACGCCCTCGACACCCGGTTCCGCGTCGCGTCGCTGACGAAGCAGTTCACGGCCGCGCTCATCCTGAGACTCGAGGAGGAGGGACTGCTGCGGGTCGAGGACCCGGTGGGCCGCCATATCGAGGAATATCCGCCGGAAAACGCAGAACGGATCACGCTCCACCACCTGCTCACGCACACCTCCGGGCTGCCGAGCTACACGAACATGCCGGGGTTCCTGGAGTGGGAGGCCGCAACTCCGTTCTCGCCGGGGGAGATCGTCGCGCTCACGTGGGAGGAGGCGCTCTCCTTCGAGCCGGGCACGGACTTCGAGTACTCGAACTCGGGCTACGTACTCCTGGGCTGGATCGCGGAACGGGTCACGGGGCTGAGCTACGACGAGGCGCTCCGCACGTACGTGCTCGGACCGCTGGAGTTGAGCGATACGGGGTACGATCATGCGCTCCGGCCGCCGGAGGGCCACGCGGCCGGCCACACGCGGGACCTCGGCGGTTACCGGCCGGCGCGCCTCATCGACCCGACCGTGCCCCATGCCGCCGGCATGCTGTACTCCACCGCCGGCGACCTCGCCCGCTGGGGCGGCGGCCTCTTCGTCGACGGAGGCCTGTTCCGGGACACGGCGACGCTGGCGCGCATGACGACACCCGGCCTCGAGTCCGGATCCTACGGGTACGGCGTGGGCGTGCGGACGCGGGACATCGGAGACGACCGCGGCGTGCGCGTGATCGAACACTCGGGAGGGATCTTCGGCTTCTCCTCCTACCTGCGCGTCTTCCCGGACCACGACCGCCTCATCGTGCTGCTGGACAACACGTCCTCGGACCTGGGACCGCTCCTGGAGGGACTGACCAACCTGCTGTGGGGGGCCGAAGCCGTGCGCCCGAAACCGTCGATCGCGGAACGGCTGCGGCCGATCGTCGAGGCGGGCGGGGTCGAGGCAGCGATGTCGAGGTACGAGAACTGGCGGCGCACGCGGCCGGAGGAATACGACTACTCCGCCGGCCAGATCCTGAGGCTCGCGGGCCATTTCCGGGAGGACGAGCCGGGCACGGCCATTGCGATCCTCGAGGCCTACGCGGTGGAGACGCCCGAACCCGCCGCGATCCGCTTCGCGCTCTCCGAGCTTCACGAGGAGGCCGGGGATCCGGAGGCGGCGGCCGCCCACATCCGGGAGGCGCTCACATACGCTCCCGGCATGCCCCGGCTCCTGGAGCGTCTGTCGGAGCTGGGCGTCGAGCCCGATCCGGCGCTCACGCTCCCCGTCGTGCGCGCCGAACCCGGGAGTCTGTCGCTTTTCGTGGGCGAGTACCGCATCGACCCGACCACTACGCTGACCGTGACGCTCGAGGAGGGCGTCCTCATGGCCGCGCGCACCGGCGAGGCGGCGTTCCGACTCCTCCCGCAGTCACCGACGACCTTCCTCCTGCACGGTTCCGCCCTGCAGTTCGAGTTCGAGGTCGCCGACGGGGTCGCGAGGGCGGTCTCCGTGGTGGAGGCGGACCAGCGCCTCACCTTCCCCAGAATCGGGAACTGAGCGGGCGGGGAGCCACTTGCACGACTTCGCCGTCATCGGGCTCGGAGCCATCGGAGGCGCGACCGCAGCCGAACTCGTCCGGCGGGGACATTCGGTGGTCGGGTTCGACCGCCACACGCCCCCGCACACCATGGGGTCCGCGCACAGCGAGACGCGGATGATCCGCGAGGCGTGGTACCGGGGGTCTCCGTACATGCCGCTCGTCCGCGATGCCTGCCGCCGCTGGGCAGATCTCGAGCTTACGTCCGGCAGGACGCTGCTGCGGCCGGCGGGCGCCCTCATGATGGGGCCGGAGGACGGCCGCGTATTCGCGGGGAGTCCGCTTCGCGACGCCGCGCGGTCCGACACCGACGACCTCCTCCTCTCCGTCGGGGAGGTCGTCGAGCACTTCCCCTGGCTCCGGCCGGATCCCGGGACCGTCACCATCTACGAACCCGGTGCCGCGATCCTCTCACTGGAGGCCTGCCTCGAGGCGACGCTGGAGGCTGCGGAGGGCGCGGATCTGCTCTTCGACGAACCCGCGATGGAGTGGTCCGCCTCGGCTTCGGGCGTCCGGGTCCGGACGGAACGGGGAGAGTACCCGGCGCGGCGGCTCGCGATCGCCGCGGGAGCCTGGACGCCGCAACTGCTTCCCGCGCTGTCCCTCCCGCTCGAGGTGGAGCGCACCGTCCAGTACTGGTTCGAGCCCGCGGGGGTGCATGCGGACGCG
Source organism: Candidatus Palauibacter polyketidifaciens (assembly GCF_947581785.1). Classification (NCBI taxonomy): domain Bacteria; kingdom Pseudomonadati; phylum Gemmatimonadota; class Gemmatimonadia; order Candidatus Palauibacterales; family Candidatus Palauibacteraceae; genus Candidatus Palauibacter; species Candidatus Palauibacter polyketidifaciens. The sequence continues at coordinate 30,091 of NZ_CANPVO010000011.1, forward strand.
CTCGCGGAGGGTCCCGCCTGGGTGTGGGAACTCGAACGGGAGGGGACGTGGTACGGATTCCCGCCGAGTGCGCGGGGTCTCAAGGCGGGGATGCACTTCCAAGCCGGACGCGGGACCGATGTCGAGCAGGTCGACCGCGAGGTGGGGGCCTCCGAGACGGAGGATCTGCGACGGCTGTTCGCGCGGTACGCGCCGGGCGTCGCCGGCGCGCTGGCTCACGCCTCCGTCTGTCTCTACACGAACACGCCCGACGAAGACTTCATCCTAGACCGCCACCCCGAGCACTCCCGCGTCGCGATCTTCGCCGGGGGCTCCGGCCACGCCTTCAAGTTCGCGCCCACCCTCGGATCGCTCATGGCCGACCTCCTCACGGACGAGCCACGCCGCTACGCGCCGCCGATCTTCTCGATCGACCGTTTCGGGTGAGACCGGAGACCGTCGCCAACGGTGTCCGCGCGTGGTAACCGAACTCAGCCGCCGGGATCGGGCGCCAGTGGGATCTCACGGTTCAGGTCTATGTCCACGGCGTTGCCGCACAGCGTGCCCGAAGCACTTCCCGTCTGCATCAGATCGCTGAAGTTCAACCGGGACTCCACCGTGACCGAAACTTCGCAGACCCCGTTTCTTCCTTCGAGTCGGTATGCGAGAGCGCCAACCATCGACACGTCGAGATCGAACACGAACACAAGCTCTTCCGGCATCGAAAACGCGTAGGTGCCCGTCTGTCGGAGGCTGGGCGCCCCATCGAGCGTGAACGTCCTGCCATTGGCGGTTTCCGTACAGCCCTCCGGCACCATCGTCAGATTCGCCAGCAACCGGAATCCGGTCTCGGTTTCCGAGGGGATCAGCGTCCCTCCCGCATTGACGACACCACCCCCCGCGCAGTTGGCCCTCACGCTCACGGTACCGGCGAAGGAGGCCGGATCCGCCTCCAACGGTCTCGTCCCGACGAGGTTGATGGCCATGAGCAGCGCCTCGCTCTCCTCCAACGTCAGCACGGGCTCCTCAGGCTCCGTCGCGCCGTTACCGCAGCCCCACGTACTCCCTGCCACCGCCAGCAGGGCCGCAATGGACCCGGCTACTCCCGGATGTCTCATCTCCTCACCTCCATTCCCCGCCGGGCTGTGTCCCGGCTGTCAGCCTCCCGCCGTCCCGAGGGCTCCCCGGCGACCCGGACCCGGCGAAGCGCAGGAAGAGGGCCGGAACGACGACCATGTTGAGCGTGGTGGAAGTCACGAGCCCCCCGAGGACGACGACGGCGAGCGGGGCCTGGATTTCCTTGCCCGGTTCGCCGATGCCCAGCGCGAGCGGGACGAGCGCGAGCCCCGCCGTGAGCGCCGTCATGAGGATCGGGCCGAGACGTTCCATGGAGCCGCGCCGGATGCTCGGGCCGAGCCCGGCGCCCGCCGCGCGCAGGTCCTGGTAGCGGCTGACGAGAAGGATCCCGTTCCTCACCACGATGCCGAACAGCGTGATGAACCCGACCAAAGTCGCGATGTTCACCGTGCCGCCGATGATCAGGACCGCGAGCACGCCTCCGGCCAGCGCCAGAGGCAGGTTCACCATGAGCAGTGCCGCGACCCGGGCGCTCCCGAAGGCCCGGAACATGATGAGGAAGATGGCGGCGATCGAGAACAGCGAGAGCAGCGTGATCCGTCGCGTCGCCTCCCGTCCGCTCTCGAACTGGCCTCCGTACTCGACGTAGTAGCCCGGCGGCAGGTCGACCTGCGCGGCGACGCGCGACTGCAGCTCCTCCGCCGCCCCGCCCACGTCGCGCCCGGCGACGTTTGCGCTCACGACGATCTTCCGCTGCACGTTCTCCCGGCTGATCGTGTTGGGCCCCAGCGACGGCACGATCGATGCGAGCTGCGAGAGCGGCACGGTCGTGCCCGACGGGGTCGTCATCAGCGTCCCGCCGATCGCCTCGGGGTCCGTGCGGTGCTCGTCCGCGTAGCGAACGACGAGGTCGAAGGCGCGCTCCCCCTCCCGGATGAGCGACACCTCCTCTCCCTGAAACGCGACGTCGACGGCCGCGGCCATCTCGGCCGGCGTGACGCCGTGACGGGCCATGGCTCGGCGGTCGGCGCGGACCTGAAGCTGGGGGATGTCCGCCTGCCTCTCGACGGAGACGTCCACGAGGCCCTCCACGGTCCCCGCGACCGTCTCGATCTCGCCGGCGATGTCGCGCAGCTGCCGGAGGTCGGGCCCGAACAGGTTCGCCGCGATGGCGGCCCGCGTGCCCGAGAGCATGTGGTCGATCCGGTGCCCGATCGGCTGTCCGATCGTGACATTCGTCCCGGGAAGCCCCGCCAGTTCGCCCCGGAGCGCGGCCATGACCTCCTCCAGGTCGTGCTCCGAGAGGTCCAGCCGCGCGTCGACCTCGGAGGCGTTGGCGCCCTGCGCGTGCTCGTCGAGTTCGGCCCGGCCGGTCCGCCGCGACGTGGAGACGACGGCCGGGTGCGCCAGAAGCTGGCGCTCCACGCGGGCCCCGATCGCATCGGACTCCACCAGCGACGTCCCGGGCAGGCTCACGACGGAGATCGTCAGCGTCCCCTCCTGGAACTCGGGCAGGAATCCGCGCCCCAGCGAGGGCACGAGCGCCAGGGTGCCGGCGAGCAGGAGCGCCGCGCCGCCAATCACGGCCCCGGACCGGCGCAGCGCCGCGTCGAGGACGCGCCCGTACGCCCGTTCGAGCCCGCGCATCAGCCACGGGTCGCGCGGGCGGGCGATCGCCCGATCCCCCGGCAGAAGCATGTGGCAGAGCGCCGGCGTCACCGTGACCGCGACGAGGAGCGATGACAGGATGCTCACGATGTACGCGAGCCCGAGCGGCCGGAGCATCCGCCCCTCCACGCCGGAGAGGAAGAAGAGCGGGACGAAGACGATGGAGATGATGAGCGTCGCGCTGAGGATCGGGTTCCGGATCTCCCGCGCCGCATCCCGGATGAGGGACAGCGTCTGTCGTCGGCGCTCCGGCGGGCGGCGGCGGTCCTCGCGCAGGCGGCGGTACACGTTCTCGACGACGATGATCGCGTCATCGACGAGGGCGCCGATGGCGATGGCCATGCCGCCGAGCGTCATCGTGTTGATCGTGCCACCAAGGAGCCGCAGCACGATGACGGCCAGGGCGAGCGACAGCGGGATCGCGAGCACGGAGATCGCCGTCGTCCTCAGGTTCCAGAGGAAGAGCAGGAGCACCGCGATGACGAGCAGCGCACCGTCGCGCAGGGCTTCGATGACGTTTTCCACGGCAAGCGATATGAAGTCCGCCTGTCGGAACACGGACCGCTCGAAGGCCACGCCCGCCGGGAGTTCCGCTTCGATTTCATTCAGTTCGGCGTCGATTCGCTCCGTCAGCTCCAGCGTGTTGGCGCCGGGCTGTTTCTGGATCGAGAGCACGACGGCGGGCTCCGCGTTCACGGAGGCGGTGCCGAGCCGGACGCGCGGACCGATCCGAACCTCCGCCAGGTCCTCGATGAGGACCGGTACCCCCTCCCGCACGGCGACGACGGTGAGGCCGATCTCCTTGAGGTCGCGCGCGCGGCCGATGCCCCGGATCAAGATCTCGCGCCCGCCCGAGCGATAGACGCCTCCAGACGCGTTCCGGTTCGAGCCCGCCGCCGCCTCGAGCACCTGGTCCAGCCCGACGCCGTATGCGAGCAGGCGCTCGGGACGGATCAGGACCTGGTACTGGCGGACCTGTCCGCCGATGGCGACGACCTGCGAGACGCCGGGCACGGCGAGCAGCCTTCGCCGCACGGTCCAGTCGGCCGCCGTCCGCGCCTCCATGAGTTGCGCGGCGGGCGCGCTCATGCCGACGAGCAGGATCTCTCCCATGATCGAACTCACGGGGGCGAGGACGGGCGCGCTCACATCGTCGGGCAGCTGGGCCGTGGCGAGTTGAAGCCGCTCGTTCACGGTCTGCCGGGCGCGGAGGATGTCCGTCCCCCAATCGAAATCCACCCAGACGATGCTGATCCCCTGCGCCGAGCTCGACCGGACCCGGCGTACGCCGGCCGCTCCGTTCACCGCGGTTTCGACGGGGAAGGTGACGAGACTCTCCACCTCTTCCGGGGCAAGTCCGTGGGCGTCGCTGAGCACCGTCACGGTGGGGGCGGTGAGGTCGGGAAAAACATCGACGGGCAGCGTGGCCGCCACCCAGCCCCCGCCCGCCAGGAGGAGGGCCCCGGCGGCCACGGCGAGGAAACGGTTCTCCAGGGAAGCGTGGACGAGTCGGTCCAGCAATCGCATCCTCAGTGCGGATGCCCGTGGTCCAAGATCTCCACTTCGCCGAGCGAGGCCAGTCTCACCTGGTAGGCGCCGACCGCGACGACCTGCTCCCCGCTCGCAACGCCGGAGTGAACGATGGTCCACGATCCGTCCGAGGGGCCGGTCTCCACCACCCGCCGCTGAAACGCTTCGCCGCCGACCTTCACGTAGACGACGGAGAGCCCGTCTTCGTCCAGGATCGCCGGCGTCGGGACCACCACGCCTTCCACGGGCTCGCCGAGGAGCAGATGTCCCTCGGCCAGCATCCCCACCTTGAGCACCCCGCCCGGGTTCGCCACCGCGAACCGAACCGGGAGCGCCCGGCTCTCCGGATCGATGATGCTGCCCACGGACACGACGCGGTCGGCGGCGTGCGTGCGGGTCGCGCCCTCGACGGTGAACCATGCGCCGCTGACTCCGCCGGCCGCTTCGGCGTGGCGGGCCGGAACCCGCGCGACGAACCACAGCGGATCGGGCCGCACGACCGTGAACGCGTGCGTCCCGGTGGCGACGTGCTCGCCGGGGGCCACGTGACGATCCGCGATCACGCCCCCGATCGGACTCCGAAGCCGGTAGACGTTCGGATCGGAACCGTCGTCCCCGTCGGCGGAGAGACTGCCTCCCACTGCCTCGAACGCCGACCGGGCCACCTCGAGGTCATGGTGGGCCTCTTCCAGACGGCGCTCGGCGATGGCTCCGGCGGCGAAGAGACGCTCTGCCCGGGCCGCCTCGCGCTCGGCATCCTCCACATCCGCCAGCATGCGGGCGTACGAATCGTGGAGGCTCGTGGGGGCGATCAAGGCCAACGTCTCTCCCTCCCGCACCGCCTGGCCCGGGGCGGGCGACGGCCCCTGGACGAGCACGAGGCCCTCCACCGGCGTCGAGACGTGCGCGAGACCGCCCGCGGGAGCCGTGATCTCCCCGGTGACCGGGATCGAGTTCGGAATCCGGCGCGTCTCCGCGACCGCAACCTCGAACGGCATCGCCCACTGCTCTTCCTTCAGGAGCGCGATCAGCCCCGGAAGCGGCTGCTCCACGTCGTGCGGGAGCGCATCTTCGCTCGCGAACACCTCCAGCTGCCCCATCGAGATCGTGTGGTCCGCGCCGCGGGCCGTGAGGGTCAGGTCCGCCCGCCATGTCCCGACCTCCGTGAGGGTCGGGCTCGCGCTGTAGACGCCCGGGCTCGCCGGGGCCTGCATGACGATCTCTTCGCGGGCGCCGCCGGGTCCCCGGAGCACCAGCCGGAGGCGTCCCTCCCGCACCGGCTTCCAGTCCGCCAGCCACGTGAGGTGGATGCCCCACGGTTCGCTCGCGACCTCCCGGACGTGCGGAGGGTACTCGACGAAGAGTTCGAGCGACTCGGTCCAGTGCGTCACGACACCACCGCCGGCATGGGAATGGGTGGCCGCCGCCTCGTCGGCGGACGGTGAATCACACCCCGCACAAGAGAACGCCGCCGCAAGGGCGACCGCCCGGTTCACGCGCATGACACCTCCTCGACTGCGAACCTCTCCCAGCCGCTCAACGTTGCCCGACGTCCGGCCGCGGGCCAGAGCCGCCGAAACCTCGACCCGGGAGCGGCCCGTACTGTCCGACAGAGCGCGGATACACCCGCGGATGGACTGTCCGGCAGGGGGTGGACGCGCCACCTTGAAGCATACGCCATGCGCGGAAGAGGAAACCCGATGAGAAAGATCGCCATCGTCGTCGCCGTTTTCGTCATTCGGAAGCTGCTCAAGAAGCTCTGACGGCGGACGCCACACTCTGACGGCGGACGAAAACCTCCCGACCCCGCTCAGTCCGGCGAGGGTCCGATCCTTCCCGGCCTCATTGCCGTGATGAATTTAACGGGCTTCAGCGCCTCCCGGTCGTACGAGAAGTAGATGAAGAAGGGCCGGCCCTGCATCTTCCCGCGCTCGACGAAGCCCCAGTACCGTGAATCGAGGCTCTCCTCCCGGTTATCCCCCAACATGAAGTAGCGTTCCGGCGGCACCACGAGGGGCCCCCAGTTGTCCCGCGTGGGTTTGTACTCGCCCCGCTCGGGATCCGGGATCAGGTGCGCGACTTGCCACTGCATCCGGAGATCCCCTTCATCCCGCTGTCGCGGATTCCGGCGGACGTAAGGCTCGTCGAGCGCGACGCCGTTCCGGTAGAGGATCCCCCCCTCCATGCGCAGCGTGTCGCCGGGCAGACCCAGGGTGCGCTTGACGATATCCAGCCCCGGAGAATGGTCCGCCCGGAACACGATGATGTCCCCGTATTCCGGCTCCGCGTATCCCGGGATGCGGGCATTCGTAAACGGGATCGGCGCACCGAGCGACGTCTTGTTCACGAGCAGGAAATCGCCGACGAGGAGGGTCCCCTCCATCGACCCCGACGTGATCACGAACGTCGCCAGCAGGAACGTCCGGAAGAACAGGAAGATGAGGAGCGCAACGAAGAGCGTGCGGCCCCAGTCGCGGAACCACGCCGCGCTGAACGCCGGCGGAGACGGGGAACGTTCCCGCTTCCCTCCCGCGGCCTCGTCCGCCTCTCCGGAACCGTTCTTTACTTTCCGATCTCGTGCCATGTTTCGGGACGCTCTTGCGGGGGTCGCCGGCGCCAACGGCACCGGGCGTCGTCGTCGGTTGCGGCGGACGCTACTCTGCGACCATGTCAGCCGCCATGCAAACACTCGGCCCTGCGGACGGATCCAGCCAGCGCCGCGAGCTTCATGATCGTCAGTCCGGCCGGAGCCCGAACCTGCCCGGCCTCATGGCCGTCAGAACCCGAAACGGCTCGAGCGCGTCCCGATCGTATGAGAAGTAGACGAAGAAGGGCCTTCCCCGCATCGTCAGAACCCCCGGCCCTCGGCATCGTTACATCAGGCCGTCGGAGTATATGTGGAGGCGCCAGAGGCTGCCGCCGCGGATGGCGCGGGCGATGTCGATGCGAAACAGGCCGTCCAGGAGAGACACGCCGACGCCCACGCTCGACCGCCAGCCCTCCGTGCCGAAGGCGTCCACGGGGCCCGTCCAGCCCGTGTCCCAGAACCCCGTGATCCGCATCGGGCTGCCCCCGACGTCGTACGTGGGATCGCCGATCCGGAAACCGCGCCCCAGTTCCAATCGGCCGAACCAGAAGCTGTCGCCTCCGGTCGACACGGGATCGAAGGCCCGCAAGGTGTACGATCCGCCGAGGTGGAAGCGACGCTGTGGAGGCGGCTCTCCGAATACTCTTCCGGCCCCGCCCTCCAGCGCCAGCGACCACTCGCTCACGGGGAGTTGCAGCGCCGCGGAGACGGCGGCGCGCCCGTAAAGATCGAAATCGCCCGTCGCGACTTCTCCCCAAACGGACCCGCTGAGGATCGGCGTGCCCGGGTCGACGGAGGAAAACGCGCGCAGGCGGCCCGAGACGCCGGCGAGATCTCCGCGCGCGGCGACGATGTTGTCCGGAAAGACCGCGTCGCCGAAGAGGTTCGGGAGCGAGGCGTCGCTCTGCTTCCGTGCGTTCTGGTGGCGCTCGGCGAAGAGGGCGCCTTCCACGCGCGTCCTCTTGCCGTGGCGGTTCGCCGAGACCTCGAAGCCGGTCTCGCGGAAGTAGAGGCCCTCGTCGTACCCCACAACCAAGCTGTTGAAGGAGTTGCCGAAGGAGAGCGGACGGCCCCAGTCCCCGAGGTCCGCGAGGCGCCGGTACGCCGTGATCCCGAAACCGCCCGTCGCCGTCTGGCGCCGCCACCCGACCTCCACGCCCGGCTCCCACTCCGGTATGCCGATTCGCGGCGTGACCGCGAACTCGGACGTGACCCCCGTCGGCACGGCTAACCGGGCGCTGACCGACAGTCCCTCGACCCGATTGTAGCGGAGCCTGCGCAGACCCGGGGAAAGATCCAGACGGGGACTCAGGCCCACGGCGGCGGGGATCTGCAGCGAGGACAAACGATCCTTCAGGTCGTCGAGCTCCGCCGTCGCGAAGGCGTCGACGGTGGCGGAAAAGAGCGGCTCCGGAAGCTCCGGGTACGCGGGAAGCTGATCGAGGGGCGGGACGATCGTCACGATGGGATGGACCCTGGCGGGGAGCGAATCCGCTTCCGCCGTCAACGGGTCGTCGCGAAATCCCTCGACTCGCCCCTCTTCGCCCTCTTCCCCCTCGAGCTCATCCGCGTCGATGACCTCGTCGACCCAGCGCGTCCAGCCCTCCGGCAGATCCTCCCCCGGATCGAGCGTCTGCTCGGCGTCGACGAGGTAGTCCTCGAAGATCCATTCGTAACGCACGGGCATGCTCGCGAGGTCCGCCATCGTGGCAACCGCATCGAAGGCCATGCGATTCGGCAGCCACCAGCGCAATTCCTGGAGTCCGTAGTCGATCGTGATGAAGTCGACCCTGGCGCGGATCGGCTTCACAAACCCGGGAACATCCTCCGCATCCTCCGGTTCTTCGCGCTCGAAGTCGTATTCGATCGCGGGACGGTAGGCGGCGCGCGTGAGGACGCCCTCGTCGGCGTCAAACCAGAGCGAGCCCGCGATGCGGTCGAAGCGGGCCTCCCGCGGCTCGACGACCGCCTCGATCAGCGTCACCTCCCGGTTGTCCCCCGGGAAGCGGATGCGCAGCGTGTCGCCGGAGCGATAGCGGTAGTGATAGGCCGCAGTATCCGCCAGGGGATGGAGGGCCCACTCCGAGCCCAGGGCCAGGTGTTCGCTGGCCGGATCGATGATGTCGAAATCGAGTTCGAACGCATCGTCGTCGCGCAGGTCGTCCTCGAACTCGACGCCGAGGCCGACGATCGGCACGCCGCGTCGCAGTCCCAGCCAACGGATGATGTGTTCGCCCTCCGCCGCCCAGCGCAGCCGTGCGGCGCGTTCCTGGTGAAACACCGCCCGCTCCCGGCGCAGGGCCGCACCGCCCAGTCCCGCGTAGATGCGCTCGCGAAAAGTCGTCTCGAAGCTGGTCAGCCCTTCGGCCCGAGCCTTCCGCTGCGCCAGCGCGCGCTCGATCAGTCCCGCGATCCCTTCGTCGGCGTAGGCGTCGACCGGAATCGGCCGCGAGGCGGAGACGGGCGCCTCCTGGAGCGCGCGCGCGTCGAACGCGGCGCCCGCGGCGGCTCCCAGGCACACCGCAAGCGCGAGGGCGCGTCCGGCAGCAGACATTCGGTTCAAGAGCGCTCTCCAGTCCAGAGCCACGACCCCTCCCGACGGGAGCCGTTACGTCTATGTTCGGGTAGACGTTTCAACCTTCGCCCGCGTCACGGGGTCCGCGTCACCGGGCCCGCGTCACCGGGCCCGCGTCACCGGGGAGGAGAGCGAGTGGGGCTGTACTCCGAACACATCTTTCCGCGTCTCATGGAGAGCGGGCTCAAGGGCGAACTGCATCGCAGGTACCGGCGCCGGGTCCTCTCCCGTGCGCAGGGGCACGTGCTCGAAGTCGGCTTCGGCACCGGGCTCAATGTCGAATGTTACCCGATGTCGGTTCGCCGCGTCACGGGGATCGATCCCGCGGCCGTACTCGAACGCCGCGTACGCGCCCGCATCGCCCGTGCCCCCTTCCGCGTCGACCGCGTGATCCACGACGCCGCCGACCGACTCCCCTTTCCGGATGGGCACTTCGACACGGTGACGACCACCTGGACGCTGTGTTCGATCGAGCGGCTCCGGGACGCCCTCCTCGAACTGAGGCGGGCGCTGAAACCCTCCGGCGAACTCCTCTTCCTCGAGCACGGACGGAACGACAAAGGCTGGGTCTCGCGCCTCCAGGACACGCTGAACCCGATCCAGAACGTCGTCGCCTGCGGCTGCAACATAAACCGGAAGATCGATGCCGAGATCGAAGGCGGCGGATTCCGGATTGTCGACCTCGACCGGTTTACGATGCCGGGAGTGCCCCGGGCGCTGGGTTCCGTCTACCTCGGCGTGGCCACACCGCGCGGCGGCGGAGGCCTCGAGAGACCGCGGGGGACGGGGCCGTGAGCGCGGGTCAGCCGTTCACTGTCCTCGCGGCGAGGACGGCGCCCGCCGAGCCCGCGACGGCCGGGCCGAGCAGGAAGAGAAACGCCAGGCCCCAGTGGCCGGACGGAGGATCCGTCACCGTGACCCAGAGGCCGATGCCGCCCAGCAGGGCCAGGCTCCAGCCCGGCGCCAGCCCCCAGAGGAGGGGACGCGCGCCGCGATGCCACCGCGCGAGGCCGAAGCCCGCGGAGAAGTACAGTAGACCCCCGAGCGCGATGAGCCCGGGACCGGGACCCACGGGCAGATCTCTGAACACGAGCGCGAGCCCCGCGAGGCCCGCGAGGAGGCAGACGATGACCGAGACGAGGACTTTCAGGACCGCTCTCATGGCGTGCGAAGATGCGGCGGGAGCCGCGGTTTCTCAAATGTCGACGGCGCGGGCCTTTCGCTGCCCGGCGCGAGTCTTTCGCCGGCGGGCGACATGGGTCGCCGTCGCGTTCGCAGCCGTCGTCCACGCGATCGGCGCCACCGGAGCGACGGGTCAGGATGCGGATCCGGCGGGCCATCCGGCGCCCGACGCGCCCTCACGGGCCGTCGATCTCGAGGAGCTGGCATGGATCGCCGGCCACTGGGGCGGGGACGCCTTCGGGGGACAGATCGAGGAGGGGTGGTTCGGCCCGGCGGGGCGCTCGATGTCCGGCTCCTTCCGCCTCGTGCAGGACGGTCTCGCGGTCATGTACGAGTTGCTGCTCCTGGAGCAGGACGACGATGGCGAGATCTACTACCGGTTCAAGCACGTCGGGCGGGGCTGGGAACCCTGGGAGGAGACGCGCCTCGAATACCGTCTCACGGCCCTCGACGGCCGGAAGGCCACCTTCCGGAGCACGGCGGAGACACCACAGCCGAACGCTCCCTGGTGGTTCACGTACGAGAGCCCGACGAGCACCGAACTGATCGTGACCATCCACGGCAGCACGGGCGGCGATCCGACGGTGCTGTCGATGAAGAGGCGATGAGACCTTATCTTTCGGATGATGGAAAGCGGATGATGGAAAGCGTCACGGAGAGAGCCGGATTCGAGCAGGGGGCGACATGAGTGCGTTGGAGCCGGGAAGCATAAGCGCCCGTTTGGCGGCACTGACCCTTGTCGCCGGAGGCGTGCTGGCGGGTTCGCCGGGCGCGGCTGTGGCGCAGGAGGAGACGGAACGGCAGACGGCGGAGCTGATCGGGCAGGTGGTCAGCGCCTCGACGGGGCTTCCGATCGAAGGGGCACGCGTGATCCTCATGGGCTCCGGGTACGGGGCGATCACCGATGTCGAAGGCAACTTCCGGGTCCCGCAGACCTGGGCCGGCAGGGACTCGATCGAGGTCCGGTTCATCGGCTACGAAGCCGGCTATACGCACATCGACCTCGAGCCCGGGCAGACGACACGCGTCACCCTGACCCTTTCGAGCACCGTCATTCGCATCGCGGATCTCACCGTGGAGGTCCGCCAGACCCGCCGCGCGCGGAACCTCGAGGGCTTCCTCGAACGCAGGGGACGGGGATTCGGGACCTTCTTCACGCCGCGGGACATCATCAACCGCAACCCGCGGCTCCCCAGCGACCTCCTGCGCGGCCTGCCGAACGTCTCCGTGGGCCGAATCGAATACGGGATCGCGAAAGTCTTCCTCGGCGACGGCGCGCGGCTCAACTGTCCGCCGGCGCTCTACCTGGACGGGATGTACCAGGCGGGGATGCAGTTCGACGACCTCCCGAGGGACGACCTGGGCGCGGTCGAGGTCTACAAGCGTGAGGTCGAGACGCCCATGGAATTTATGCGCACAGGCTCGACCTGCGGCGCGATCGTCGTGTGGACGCCGAGCGGCGCGGGCTTCCTGGACTGGGCCGGGGACCTTCCCAATCCCTTCGAATAGCGGCCCTGGTCGCTCAGTCCTGTCCGCCCGCGGGCTCGCCGTTGAGGGTCAGCGTCCATTCGAGTTCCATATCCTTCCGGAGCGAATGGTAGACGGAGCAGTAGCGCTCGAAGGAGAGCATGACGGCCCGCCGGGCCTTCGCCTCGTCCACGTCGCCGGAGACGTGGAAGTCGAACTGGAGACCCTTCACGTAGCGCGGCGCCGCGTCCGCCCTGCGCGCCCTCGCCCGGACCGAGAGCCCGGTGAGTTCCTGGCGCCCCTTCTGAAGAATGACCACCACGTCGATCGCGGCACAGGCGGCGACGGACTCCACCATAAGGGCGACCGGGCTGGGGGCGATGCCCTCGTCCCCGTCGATTCGCGTCTCGTGGTCGGCTCGGTCGGCGCTGAACCTGAGTCCGCCGTCCCACCGGACCTGGATTCCGTCCCTGTTCATCTCGATCTCCGTGGCTGGGTTCGGACTTCGGCAACATAGTACAACACGGTCGGCAGCCCGTCGCAAACCGGCTGCCGGACCGTTGAAACCGCCCCGGGATGGAGGGCGTACAGGCTGTGCGGGAGGTGCGACATGTTCGAGTTCATCGGGAATTTTCTCTGGCTCGCCATCGCGGGCTTCGCTTCGGTCGGCGGCTACGTGACGATGAAGAGGTTCGTGCGCGGACGGCTGCGCTTCGTGGACGGCGTTCACCGGCGCGGGGTTCCGCTCGTGGCCGGGGTCGCGGGCTGGGGCGTGGGATTGCTGGCGGCGATCCTTCCATTCGTCACTCCGCTCACGGCCGTCCTGTTCGGGATCGGGATCGGGACCGGCGTGGCCGCGGGGCGAAGGGAGATCAAGCGCCTCCCGAGCCCTTGAGCTTCTCCGCCGACCCGCTGCACCTCACAACCATCCTCACGGATCTCGTCGCCACGAACTCCGTGAACCCCAGGCTGGTGGAGGGGGCGCCCGGCGAGACGGAGATCGCGCGCCTCACGGCGCGGCACATGCGCGAGGCGGGCCTCGAGGTGGCGCGGTACGAGCCCGAGGCGGGGCGGCCGAGCGTCGTCGGGCGCCTCGCGGGCGCGGGGAGCGGACAGGCGCTGATGCTGAACGCCCACTACGACACGGTCGGGGTGGAGGGCATGGAGGCGCCGTTCTCGCCGAGCTTGCGGGACGGACGGCTCTACGGACGGGGGGCCTACGACATGAAGGGGGCGCTCGCCGCCTGCATCGAGGCCGCCCGACTCCTCCGCGAAGCGGGAACGCGCCTGGCAGGCGATGTCCTCGTGGCCGCCGTGGCCGACGAGGAATACGCGAGCCTCGGCACCGCGGACCTGCTCGAACGGCGCGTACGCGGCGAACTCGCGTTTGACGCCGCGATCGTCACCGAACCCACGTCGCTGGATCTGTGCGTGGCCCACCGCGGATTCACGTGGATCGAGATCACGACGCGCGGGCGCGCCGCCCACGGCAGCCGGTACCGGGAGGGCATCGATGCGAACGTGAGAATGGGACGCATCCTGCACCGGCTGGAGGCGTTCATGGGAGAACTCCAGTCCCGGCCGGGGCACCCCCTCCTCGGCCCCCCGTCGATGCACGCGCCGCTGCTCGAGGGCGGAAGCGGGATCAGCACCTACTCTCCGCGCTGCACGCTCCGGGTCGAGCGGCGCACCGTGCCGCCCGAGACGCGGGAGTCCGTGGAAGCCGAGATCGCGGCCATCATCGAGGACCTGCGCGCGGAGGACCCGTCGCTCGAGGTCGCCTGGTCGACCTTCTTCCACCGCGAACCCTTCGAGACGACGCCGGAGGCGCCGGTCGCGGCCTGCGTATCGCGCGCCGCCCGCACCGTTCTGGGCAGCGCACCGGAGGTCATCGGAGACTCTCCGTGGATGGACTCCGCGCTGACGCAGGCCGCGGGCGTCGACAGCGTCGTGATCGGCCCGGCCGGCGAGGGCGCGCACGCCGACGTGGAGTGGGTGGACCTCGCATCGTGCGCGAGGCTGGCCGAGATCCTCGCGGAGGCGGCCGCCGACTACTGCGGCTGAGCTCGCCGCGCGCGTCGACTCAGCGGGCGAACAGCTCCTCGACCGCGAGCCCCAACCGCAGCTTCCGTTCTATCGCCCCCTGCCAACCCGCCGGGCGGGCATCGAACAGGTTGTCGACGCCCGCCACGAGCTTGAGCCTCCGCCCGAGATCGACGGAGATCTGCAGGTCGATGGCCACGAACCGCTCCTGCGTGCCGATCCTCGCGTCGCTCCCGTCGGCGCCGGTTCCGATGATCGGCGCGGCGCCCGTGAGATGTGCCGTGGCATCGAGCCGCAGCCCGGAGAGCGCCTCGGCGGTCCACGCCGCCCGGGCGCGCGCGGAATGTGCGGCGCGCCGGTCCAGCGGAAGCCCGGAGTCGACCGCGTACGCGTCGAGGTACGCGTAGCCCGCGGTGAACTCCGCGCGATCCAGGACGGCCCGGAGGCTGAACTCGAACCCGCGCGTGATCGCGTCCGCGACGTTCCGCGGGGAGAAGACGAGGAGACCGCTCTCGGCATTACCGACGAACCCGGGCTCGATGAGGTTCCGAATGCGGTTGGAGAAGGCCTCGACTTCCATCCGAAGGGTCGACGCCGGTTGCCATTCCACCCCGCCGGAGATGTTCCACGAGCGCTCCGGATCCAGATCCGGGAACCCCTGGAGGACGTAGCCGCCCCCCACGTTGACGAAGTTCCAGGCCAGCTCCTTGAAGGAGGGGGCCCGGAAGCCGCGGGCCACCGCCGCGCGGAGGTGCACGTGCTCCCCGGCGCGACGTGTGACGCCGACGGTCGGCGAGAGGTTGGAGCCCCAGCGGTCGTTCCAGGTGAGGCGGGCGCCCCCGCTCACGACGGTCCCCCCGAGACGCCACGCGTCCTGCGCGAAGAGCGCGAGCTGTTGGTCGGCCGCGCGCTCCTCGACCAGCTTGTCGGGCGACCGGATCGCGCGGCTCGCGACCTCGAAGCCGACATCGACGGAGTGTCCACCCAGGACGGCGGAATACCCCGCGGCACCCTTCGCCAGGCGTTCCCACTGGGTGTCGTCACCCTCATCGGCGATGGGGGCGTCTCCACGGGCGCTGCGGAACAGGTGCTCGTATTCCTGGAGAAAGAGACTTCCGCTCCACGTTCCGGCACCCAGCGGTCGCCGCGCCTCCACCGACCCCGAGAATCCCGCGTTGTCGTTGAACCCGGAGAACGCGCCGCCCACCGGCCAGCGCTGCCGCTCGCGGAGGTAGGTGGCGGTGGCGAGGAGGTCCCAGGCGTTCGATGCCTTGAACTGAAAGCGGGACCGGAAGTCCCAGACGCGGGCGAACGCGCTCCGCCCCCCATCGGCGAGCCCCGGGATCCGGTCTTCCTGGCGCCAGCCGCCCGTGATCCGGTACCGGAGACGGCCTCCACCGCTTGCCGTCGCCTCCGCCTCGCGACGTCCGGCGCCGCCTGACACGGCGCGCGCATCGATCTGGAACCCCGAGGCGGGAAGCTGGGTGATGACGTTCACGACGCCGCCCAGAGCGTCGGAGCCGTAAAGGGACGACAACGGGCCCTTCACGATCTCCACGCGCTCCACGCCCGCCAGCGACATGCGGCTCAGGTCGCGGTTTTCGAGCAGCGCGCCCGCGGTCGGCTGGCCATCGAGCAGGACGAGGACGCGCGCGCCACCGATGCCCCGGATCATGAGATTCGAGCCGACCGGGGTGCCGGCCGTCACCTGGACGCCGGGAATCTCTGCAAGCAGCCCGTCGGCGGAAGCCACGCCGGCCGCGTCGATCTCCTCGGCCTCCACCGTCTCCATGGGCACGGCGATCTGCGAGCGGAGCCGCGGGAGTGAACTCGCCGTGACCACGATCTCGTCGAGGGCGAGCGGGTCGCGTTCGAGTCCGATCCGCCAGCCCGCCGCCGCCGCGTCCGCCCAGGCCAGCTTTCGCGGGAGGTATCCGAGCGCCGAGACCTCGATGCCTCCGTCGGGCCCCCAGGTGTCGTCCGGCGTAAGAACGCCGACGGAGTTGGTGCGTACCGAGGTCTGGTGGGGAGCCCGAGCCGGCGAACCCTCGGCACCGGGAGCCGCCGACCCCGCGGCGGCGCGAGCCGGGAGCCACGTCACCTCGGCGTCCGCGATCCCCGCCCCCGACGCCAGGTCGAAGATCCGACCCTGCGCCTGAGCCTGTGTCCGGGCCTGTCTCTCGGCCTGTATCCGGGCCTCGGCCGCAGCCGGAAGCAGGCTGCCGCCCAGTCCGAGGGCGGCGCTGAGGGTCAGGCGCGCGAGCGCGGGCGTCACCGGAGCCGCTGGAACCTCACCGACGGATGGCCCGAATCCCCGGTCGCGTTGTAGTAGTCGAAGAGCTGCACCTTGTAGACCTCCGCGCCCACGCGGACGAAGTAGACGTTGTAGGTCGGCCACATTCGATTGTTCTGCCGGATGCTGTACCAGAACGCGCCCTGCGCATCTCCCACCGTGGCCGGAAACGCGCCGGCGATCGTCGAGAGGAAGCCGGCGTAATCCGGAGCGTCGTCCGCCCGGGCGAGCGCCGTGAAGTCGTCCGTCGGGTCGAGCGGGAAGGTTCCCGCGCCGCAGGCCTCGTTCACCTGTATCGTGAATTCGGGCGATGTCGCGACGTCCCAGCCGCAACCGGCGGGGTCGCGCACGATCCCGTTCGACAGGCTCACGAAGACGGGACCGCGCGTGAGGTCCAGCGCCAGGCTTTCCGGCGCGCCGAGGCTGCCGCCCGGGTCGTGACGGCGGAACTGGATCGTCGCGCCCACGGGCCTCTCGCCCTGCATCGCGATCTCCACCATGCGAATCACGCCGTATCCGCGCCCCGAACCCTCTCGCAGCTTCCAGGCCGCGCCGGGGTTCGCCATGATCGAGCCCGACTGGCGGTCGAAGCGGAACCACGACGGTCCCGTCTCCGGCGCCAGGGCATCCTCGACGAATCCCCCCGCCGGAATGTCGGCGGCGGTGACCGCCGCGAACGCCGCTTCGCCGTCTTCCGGCGTCAGCGCGGCGACCTGATCCGCGGTCAGCCCCGCGTTGTTCCCCAGGCTGACCGCGGAGACGCTGCCGGGGCCCGCGACGCCGCCGTTCAGCCGCACGGAAAACCTGCGGAAGGCCATGTCCCACGCTGTGGAACCACCCGGGTCCGCCGGGCTCGGGAGCGCCCCGCCACCGGTCAGACTCACGTAGCCGAAGGAGACGGGCGAGGAGGCGTCGATCGTGAGCACCCCTTCTTCGAACGTCTCTTCGGCGGGGGCGGCGACTTCCGACTCGCAGGCCGCAAGGGCGGCGAGCGCGAGTGGAATCATCAGTGCGCGGAACGGGATCCGCGCCGGGAGAAGTGTGCTTCTGGACATGTGGTCCGTCTCCGTGTCGAGAGCTAGCGCCGTGCGAGGTTTCGTGACTGTCCGCGGGGGGGCGACGGCGCCCGCCCGCCCGCGGAGGCTGAACAGGGTCCGAGCGGTGAGACGAGACCGGTGGCGCAGAACCGCGCCGCCGCCCTCTCCGCGATCCAGTCCGTGATCAGGGGATGGGGGAGGAAGCCTTCGGTGGCGACGTACTCGAGACCTTCCAGCACGTCGGCGTAGGGTCCGAAGCCGGACACGCGGTACGGGACCACGAGGACGTGCCGGTAACGCTCTCCCATTCCGGCGACGAGCGATTTGATCCGCTCCTCCGCCTCCTCCCGTGCGCCGGCCCAGTCTTCCCTGAGCGTCCCGACGTGGACTTCGGCGTAGCCGCCGGTCCGCAGGGCCTCGGCCGCATCCTCCATGGAGCGGAGCACCTGTCGGTCCTCGCCATCATCGCCCATGCCGTGGGCGAGGAGCAGCACGCCGCTCTGGGCGGGGGGTATCCCGGCGGTCGCGGCCCTGTCGACCAGGATGCGAGCCGCCTGGCCGGACCCTCCCAACCCCTCCCGCACCAGCAGGATCCGGCTGCCGTTCGCGAGGGGATCGAGTTCCGTCCCGCTCACCATTCGGTGCCCCACCATCGCGCGCTCCGGGGGGTCGGGACGGAGGCCGAGGAGGAATTCCGTCGGATGCAGGAACGACGCTCCCGACACGAACAGCCTCACGACGGCCACCGTGTTCACGCCCTCTTCCGCGAGAGAGTCCAGGGCGGACTGCATCGTCGCGGGGTCAGCCATCCCCAGCGCGAGCGACACGGGGATCCGGTCGCGCAGCGGCCGCAGGGCTTCCTCGACCCGTCCGTTCCACTCCGCCCCACCCCCATGCGCCATGACGAGGATCCCGGGACGTGGCACCGATTCCAGCGTGACTCCCCGATGCTCCGGGCGGGAGGTGAGTTCGACGGTGGGCTGCGGCCCCCCTGCGGAGGCGCACCCGCTCAACATCCAGAGCAATCCGAAGGCGGCGAACGGCGCGCGCGCCTGTGATCCGTTCAACATCGGCTCAACCTTGTCAATAATGATAATGAGAATCATTCTCAACTAGAACCGTCAAATGATGATGCACGTCGCGAGGGGGGGATGGCAAGCGGCAATTCGGCCGGCGGCCAGCGGGGACGGCCCGGCGGCTAACGGGGACCGCGGGCGCCGGAAGGGACGTTGGCAAAGATACCGTTCAGCGCCCCGGAGTCGGCAGGGCGAAGGCCTGCAGCTTCGAATCGACCTGTCCGTCGGCGGAGGTTGCGACGACGACGAACTGGCGTCCCGACCGGGTGCGATAGGTCATCGGGTTGCCGCGCCCCAGGCCCCCGGCCAGATCCCCTCGCCACAGCGTGGTTCCGTCGCGGACATCCATGGCCTCGAGCCACGGAGTTCCACCCGCCAGGAATACGATCCCGCCCGCGGTCGCCAGCGGTCCCGACGTCGTGCCGTGGCTCTGCGGCGTGCCCCCCATCGGTGGGAGGTCGAGTCCCGCCAGTGCCGGGTGCTCCCGGATCGCCGAGTCGTCCCCGAACGGACGCTGCCACAGGTGGTCGCCCGTGTTGAGGTCGATCGCCGTGATCGTGCCGTAGGGCGGCTTGAGGATGGGAAGCCCGCCGGCCACAGAGAGCGTGCTCGCGAAGTTCGGGAGATAGTCCGCGTCTCCCTCCCCCGGCTCCGCTTCGGCGACACGGGCCAGGAAGGGATCGTCATACGCCTTCACGAACATGTGGCCGCTCTCGGGATCGATCGCCGCGCCGCCCCACCCCGCCCCGCCGATGAGGCCCGGCATCATGATCGTCCCCTCGACCGAGGGCGGCGTGAAGATCGGGCCGGTCCGGTGGCGGCGGAACACCTCCAGCGCCTCGGCCCTCAGTTCGGGCGTGAAGTCGATGAGATCGTCCTCCGTAATCCCCTGTCGGGAGAACGGCGCGGGCCGCGTCGGGAACGGCTGGGTCGGCCACGGCACCTCGCCGGGCACCGTGCTCTCCGGCACCGCGCGCTCCTCGACCGGCCACACGGGCTCGCCGGTCACTCGGTCCAGCACGTACGTGAACGCCGTCTTCCCCACCGCCACGACCGCGTCGATCTCGCGCTCGCCGACCTCGATCGTCGCGAGCGCGGGCGGCGCGGGCAGGTCGTAGTCCCACAGCCCGTGGTGAACGGTCTGGAAGTGCCACACACGCTCGCCCGTCCGCGCGTCGAGGCACACGAGCGACTCGGCGAACAGGTTCTGGCCCCTCCGGTGCCCGCCGTAGAAGTCGTTGTTCGGCGTGGAGACGGGCAGGTAAAGGAAGCCCCGCTCCGGGTCCAGCGAGAACGGCGCCCAAACGTTGGCCGAGCCGGTGTAGGACCACGACTCGTCCTCCCACGTCTCGACCCCGAACTCCCCCTCCTTGGGGATGGTGTGGAAGGTCCAGAGCAGTTCTCCGGTGCGCGCGTCGAATGCCTGCACGTCGCCCGGAGGGTTGTTGCGGTAGATCCGGTTGTCCGGGACGCCACTGCCCACGATCACGATGTCCTCGAACACGACGGCGGGAGAGGTGTTGGAGATGTGAAGCCGGTTCGTGTCCCAGGCGAGCCCATCCGTCAGGTCG
Organism: Candidatus Palauibacter polyketidifaciens; assembly: GCF_947581785.1. NCBI lineage: Bacteria > Pseudomonadati > Gemmatimonadota > Gemmatimonadia > Candidatus Palauibacterales > Candidatus Palauibacteraceae > Candidatus Palauibacter > Candidatus Palauibacter polyketidifaciens. The sequence continues at coordinate 50,176 of NZ_CANPVO010000011.1, forward strand.
ACCTCGCCTCCGTCCCCGAAGCTCTGGATCGGCTCGCCCGTGGCGGCGTCGAGCGCGATCAGCCGCCAGCGCGAGTTCAGGAAGATCCTCCGCTCGCCTCCGTCGTTCCACTGGGCGATTCCGCGGTGACAGAAGCGGCAGCCGCGGTGGAGGTTTCCCCACTCCCACGCTTTGGGATCGTAGCTCCAGAACTCCTCTCCCGTCTCCGCGTCCAGGGCGACGACGCGGCTGTAGGGGGTCGAGAGCCACATCGTGTCGTTGATGACGATCGGCGTCGCCTCGAAGGCCCCCGGCGCCACGCGTTCGCCCTGGATGGGGCTCGCCGCGTCGGGAATCGGCTCCTCCCCCGTCTCCCACACCCAGGCCGTCTTGAGGTCCGCGACGTTCGAGCGGTCGATATTCGTGAGGGCGGAATATTTGAGGCCGCCCGGGTCGCCGCCGTACACCGGCCAGTCGTCACCCGCATAGGCGTCACCCGCGTGCGCCGCCGTCGGAGGCAGGCGTTCGCCGATACCGCTGGCCGCGTCCTCGCCGGCGCACCCCGAGAGCGCCACCCCGAGAGCCAGACAGTGCACGGGCCGGCACGCCCGGGCCGGAGTCACGGGTCGACCGTCAGCCCTCTTCATCGACCGCCGCGATAACCTTGACTTCTATAAGGGCGCCCGGGCTGTAGAGTTCGGTCACTCCCACGGCAGTCCAGGACGGGAGCTCGGGCACGAACTCATCCTTGACCTCGATGAAGGCCTCGATGTGAGCGTGCATGTCGATGTGGTAGGTCGTGATGTCGATCACCCGTTCCAGGCTCGATCCGGCGTCCTCGAGGACCTCGCCGATCCGGCGGAACGTGTTTCGGAACTGCGTAGCCGGGTCGGGGTCGCGGTTCACGACGCCCGCCAGAAAGACGAGATCCCCCACCCGCACGGCATCGGAGTACAGGCCGTGTTCCGGAGGCGGATCAGGAAAGCGCTCCTGCGCGGCGGCAGGTGCCGGGCCAGACGTCAGCCATCCGAGGGCCAGCATGGCTGGGGCCGCGCGGGGTATGAAGAACCGTAGTCGGGGCATGCGTCCTCCCGGGTGTCGTCAGCAAACGAATCGCAGGGGCGGAAATCTGGCGGTCGCGATCGGATGCGGCGAGTCCTTCGCCGCCTTCGGCGTTCGGTCAGTCCCCGGCGAGGAGCCGCGGGTTGTGTCGGCGGGCATAGTCCACGCAGGCCTGCCAGTCCGTCTCGTAGAAGGCGCGGGAGCGCGCGAGTTGAGCTTCGGTGAGAAGCGCGTCGGAACTCAGCATCCGCTCCGGCACCACCCGTCCGAGCGCCACGCCCGCGTGCCAGGCGAACCGTCGACCCCGGACCCGAAGCCATCGGAGGGCGGCGGGCCCAGGCTCCGCGCTCCGCTTCGCCGGCCAGCGTCGACGCACCTCCCGCAGAAACCGGTACTGCCGGTCTCGATAGGAACGGTTCGACGGGCGAAACGAGATGTCGGTCTCGTCGTACGACGCGCCCACGTAGTCCGCGATCGTTCGGACGAACTCGCGCGGATCCGCGACGAGCCGGTCGAAGAAGAGGACGAGCGGCCGGTGTTCGAAGTGATCCTCCAGCACGCGGATGCGCTCGCGGAAGAGGGCCGAGGACTGCGGCCGGACGCCTTCGTCACGCTCGATGTCGATGAAAGCCCCGAACGGGACGTAGCGCAGTTCCTTGATCTCCCGGAGATATACCGACCGGAGCCACTCATCATGGCGGCGCAGGACCAGGATCGGCCGGGCCGCCGGTGCCAGGCGCGCGAACCACTCCACGGCGGGCGTAAACTCGCGGTATCCGAGCTGTCGGGACACGAGGACGGGAAGGTCTCCACCCCGCCGCACCACCTTCGCGCTCTGCCGAAACCGGGTGCGCGGGACGTAGCGCACGCCCCGAAAGTGCGGAAACACCCGTTCCTGCAGCCACCTGGACGCCGCCCGGCCGGCTCCCACGTGAAAAAAGACCTCCGGCATCGGCTGCACTACCGGGAGCGGCGGGACTGCGCGTCCCGCCGTGCTCCCGGAATCCACCGGGGGATGTCGCGGCAGTAGTCGTCGAATGCATCGCCGAACGTCCGACGGAGATCCGGCTCCTCCCTTCGTACGACGAAGAGGGTCAGCCACAGCCAGTAGGCCAGCGCGTAGACGAGCAACGCCATGGATGAGAAGAACACGGCCTCGGAGAAGAGGGTGAGGACCACGCCCAGGAGAAGCGGATGGCGAGTGCGTCCATACCAACCGTCCGTCACGAGCACGCTGGGCGCGATTCCGGGGATGGCGGATGTCCGCCTCCGCAGGAGCCGGCTGGCCGCCCACAGGTAGAGATAGAAGCCGAATCCCGCCACAGGAACGCCCAGCCAGCGAAGAGTCCCGATGTCCGCCGATGGTAGCGGGATCGCCTGGGAGCGCTGGAGAATGAGTGCCGGGAGCCCCACCACGAAGACGCCGTACAGCACGATCGCCGTGAGGATCGTTTTCAACGCTGCGGCGTGCGGGCGCTTCATCATTCGGACCTCGGCGTCGGGTATCGGGGCCATGTGACGCCGGGAGTGATTTCGGCGTCTTCCGGACAGCATCCGGGAACGTAGCCTCGCCACGCCTCCATCGGGACGGGCTATACACCTCGCGGGAGTGACGGACATGCATCACGGACGAGCGTTGGCTCTGGCCGTTCTGGTCGCGCTGCAACCGGTTGTCGTCCCCCTCGGTGTGGAGGGCCAGTCGATGGACGACTGCGACGGCCGGGCCTCCCTCCGGGTCTCGGTGGTGGACGAGTCCGGCGTCATTCCGATCCCCGGAGCCACCGTGGTCCTGCGCTGGACGGACGCGGTGCGGCGACCCGTGCGGGAAAGTGCCGGCACGGACGGACACTTGCTTCTCTGCGCTCCGCGGGACGCGGGCGAGGCCACGCTCTGGGCCGAGTTCGGAGACGCATCCAGCCCGGAAGCCGTCGTGGCTCTCGAAGCGGGGATGCCGCACGACGTGGAGCTTCGGCTCCTGCTCTCGGAGGCCGGCACCGGACGGCTCGTGGGCCGTGTCCGCGATGCCGCTACGGATGAGCCCGTGGCCGCGGCGGCGGTGTCCATCCTCGGTGCCGCCGGCGTAGTCTCGAGCAATCGGCGGGGCCGCTTCGTCCTCAGCGGCGTCCCCGTCGGCCGGCGCGAGATCGCCATACGCCACATCGGGTATGCGCCCTTCCGCCATCCGGTCGCGGTGGCCCGCGGCCACACGACGGAAATCGAGATCGGTCTCGTCCCGGACCCGGTGGAGTTGGAGCCGCTGGTCGCGACCGTGCTACGGTCTCGCCGACTGGAGACCAGGGGCTTCTACGAGCGGAAATACTGGGGCGAACTGGTCGCAGGCGGCATGTTCTTCACGGCCGAGGACATCGAGCGCCGCAATCCCCTGCGGATCACGCAGATGGTCGCCGATATCCCGGGGATCCGACTCCGGAACTGCGGCGTGCGGCAGAACAGCTGCAGGCTGTACAACACCCGGATATCGGATATCTCTTCGAACGATGGCTGCCTGATGAACATCTACCTGGACGGCAGCCTCATCGTCCGCAGGGGTCGGATCGGGGGCGGTGACGTACCGAACATCAACGATTTCGTTCTTCCGATCGAGATCGCGGGGGTCGAAGTGTACCTGGGCCCCTCCGAGCTGCCGGCCGAGTTCGTCGGGATGGAATCGCGCTGCGGCGTCGTCGTGATCTGGACGAAGTCTTGAGATCAGCCCTCGCGCAGCGCGTCGAGGAACACGTCGCCGTACTGCTGGAGCTTGGCGGGGCCGATGCCGGGGACCCGGAGCATCTCCTCGGGCGAGCCGGGGCGCTGGTCGATCAGGTCCCACAGTACCTGGTCGCTGAACACGATGTAGGCGGGGACCCCTCTCGCATCCGCCAGCTGCTTCCGCAGGGTGCGGAGGCGCTGGAAGGTGGGGTCCGACGGTGACCGGTCGATCCCGCCCGCCGCAGCCGGTCGCCGGGAGTCCGCCGCACGCGCCTTCCGCTTGAGCACGGGGAGCACGTCCACGAGATCGGCGACGCCGATTCCCGCGCACACATCGCACGCTTCGCCGCACGTATCGAAGTCCTCCCCGAAGTACGCGAGCAGCCCGCGGTGGCGGCACACGTCTCGGTCCGCGAGGCGGAAGAGGTCGACGGCCGCCCGGCGCTTCGCCTCGCGCACCGTGGGGTCGTCGATGTCGGCGAGGAACCGCTCGCGCACCTTCACGTCCGCCCACGAGTAGAAGAGGACGCAATCGCTGGTGAGCCCGTCGCGCCCGGCGCGTCCGATCTCCTGGTACCACGACTCGATGTCCGACGGCATGTCGCGGTGGATGACGAAGCGCACGTTGGATTTGTCGATTCCCATCCCGAAGGCGATCGTCGCCACGACCACGTCGACCTCGTCGCGGGCGAAGGCGTCCTGGTGCTCGGCCCGCGAGGCGTCGTCGAGTCCCGCGTGGTACGGAACGGCGTCGACACCCTCGCGGCGGAGAAACTCGGTCATCTGTTCCACGGACTTTCGCGACAGACAGTAGACGATTCCGCTCTCCCCGGCGTGGCGGCGGATAAGCCCGAGGATCTCGGCCCGTGTATTTCCCTCCCCCTTTTTTCGGCACACGACGCGGAGGTTCGAGCGAAAGAAGGAACCCTTGTATCCCTCGGGTTTCCTCATCCCCAGCTGTCGAATGATGTCGGCCGCGACCCGGCGGGTGGCGGTGGCGGTGAGCGCGAGGATCGGCAGTCCGTTTTCCCCCGCGCCTCCGTCGCGAATCTCGTCCCGCAGTCCCTGAAGTGCCCGGTAGGACGGGCGAAAGTCGTGTCCCCATTGCGAAATGCAGTGCGCCTCATCGACGACGATCAGGGAAAGCGGCGCGTAACGCAGGCGTTCCCGCATGTGCGGACCCAGCGCTTCCGGCGCAAGATAGACGAGTTCATAGTCCCCCCGCTCGAATCCCCGCAGTCGGCGCCGGCGCTCGTCCGCCGCGAGAGACGAGTTGATCGCCGTGGCGCGGAACCCGACGTCGCGGAGGGCGTCGACCTGGTCCTTCATCAGGCTGATGAGCGGGGAGAGGACGAGCACGGTCCCGGGCATGATGCGGGCCGGAATCTGGAAGGTGAGCGACTTCCCCGCCCCGGTGGGCATAACGCCTATGCAGTCCCGCTCCGCCAGGACCGAGTCGATGATGTGCGCCTGTCCCGGCCGGAACTCGTCGTAGCCGAAGACGTCGCGCAGGACGGATTCCGGGGCGTGGGGTCGGGGGTCGCTCATCTCGGTGAACATACGACGGATATCCGCCGGGGGCTCAACGTAACCTCAATGGCGTTAAGCGGGTCTCCTCTGCGAGGCCGTGCGTTGACGCCGGCGTGCGCGCGGGAACCCTTTCACCCGTCTCAGTGTCGATAGAGTTTGAGGAGTCTGGCCACGTCAGACCTGGCCTCGTCGGACCCAAGGACGTCCCTGCCCTGGAGGTGTGCGATGTCGACGCGTTCCCGCCGTTCCGGCCCGAAGGCCGGACTCTTCCTTCCGCTGGTCATGTTCGCGGGTGCGCTGCTTGGGGCATGTGGAGACGGCGCCGCTCCGCCCGACTACACCGCCGAGGAACTCGAAGCAGCGAAGGCCGCACTCCGGGACCACACCAGATTGCGCACCTTCGCGGCCGGAAAGCCGTTCGGAGAGCAGTGGGTTGCGCGCGCTCCGGACGACGCGGAACTCCGGGCCCTCTACGCGGAGCAGCTCGCGGGTTGGCGGCTGTCGAAGGAGCTGGAGGGGCAAGCGGACGTGCTCCTCTCCGATGACCCCGACAACCCCTGGGGTTCATACATCCGGGCGTTGGGGCACCTCGCAGCGTACGAATCCGATCTCGCGCTCGAGCCCGGCCGCCGGGCCTGGGAGGCCCTTCCGCGCCCCGAGGTTGCCGCCGCGTACGCGCGTGCCATGCGGACTGACGACTTCGATGCGGCCCTCGAGTTCATCGGGACTCTGGATCCGGAGATCGGGGGATCGGCCGAAGTGCTCGCGGCACGGGCCGAACTGGAGAATCTGGCGCGGTACGAGCGTGAAGATCCCACGTGGGCGGACTCGAGTCTCGCCACGTACGCCGAACTGCGGGAACGGTGGCCAGACCATGTCGACGGCTATCTCAAGGCGGCCGAGGCTCTCTTCCGGGCCAATCGACCCGAGGAAGCTCTGCCGCTGATCGAGCAAGCGGTCGCCCTCGCACCCGGCTCCGTGGACGTCCGGCAGTGGCACTGGTGGATTCTGTTCGAGTCGGATGCGCTACCCACCGACGAGCGCCGCCCGGCGGTGGAAGCCAGCATCGCGGAGTTTCGCGACGCGGCGCCCGAGTCGCTTCGCAGTCTCTCCGTGATGGCAAGCATGTACCGCGATCTGGAAGACGATGATCGCGCAGAAGAACTGGAGGCAATGGTCGTCGAGCGGGAGCCGGAGAGCCGCCACGCCCTGTTGGTCTACGTCGGAAGGCAGCGCGCCGCAGAGGAGGAGCGGCGCCGGATCCTCGAAGAGCATGGCCAGGAGTCGCCCGAATACCAGGCTCAACTCGCGGGCGTGCGCGATGCAGTCCACGAATTCCTCGATCGTCCCCACTACAACGACAGGTACACCGGCGGCGCATACATCGATCTCTTCAACGCCCTGCGGCAGATGGACCCCGTACCGGCGGAAGAGTTGGCCGACGCGGTGCGCGGCCTCGCCGCGAACGCGAGGGGCACGCCCCCCTGGATCACCTATCTGCAGGCACCGCGAGCGATGGTCGAACATACACCCTACGCGCTCGAGGCGGTCGAGATTGCCCGCGAAGGGTTCCAGGCTATGATCGATTACTACCGGGAAACGCGGAGTTTCTTCGATACGGAGGGGGAGTTCGACCAAGCTATCCGTGCCGCTCTCAGCGAGGGTCATGACGTGATGGGTTGGGGCCTCGCCAAGGGCGGACGAAGTGAAGATGCGCGTCACACGCTCGAACGTGCGCTCGTCCTCTGGGGAGAGAATCCTTTGGCCCGTTACCACATTGGACAACTGTATGAGGAGCGGGCCGCCGAAGCGGCCGAGCGACAGGACGAGGAAGAAGCGGCGCGCTGGCTGGATCAGGCCGAGGATTCCTACATCGCGGGCTTCGGTGCCAGCCGGCGCGAAAACCCGAACGAGGCGGCGCTCGAAGCGCTCTATGAGAGCCGCAACGGGAGCCGCGAGGGGATCGAGGAGTACCTCGCGACGCTCGATGAGCGGGACCGGATCCGGCGGCACGAGCGGATCATGGAGTCACGGGTGGAGGCGGCGGGGACGTACGAACCGTTCACGCTCGCTCGACTCGACGGCGAGATGGTCGACTCCGCGGACCTCGACGGGAAGATCGCCGTGCTGCACTTCTGGGGGACGTGGTGCGGACCGTGCGTCGTCGAGATGCCGGAATACCAGAAGTTCGACGAACGCTACCGCGACGACGCCGAGGTCGCGGTCCTATCGATCAGCAACGACCGCACGACCGAGGTGATCGAAGACTACCTGGCGAAGAACGACTTCGACTTCACCGTGCTCGTCGACGACGACTACGTGACGCGCGCGGGCGTGAGCGCCTGGCCGACCACCTGGTTTGTCGACCGGGAGGGCTACGTACAGTTCGTGAAGATCGGCACCGCGCTGAAACTGGACGAAGAGTTCTCCTGGCGCGTCGAGGCCCTGCGCGAAGCCGACGGCACGCGCTGACGTCGCCGGCGGCGATGGTCCCTTACCAGCGGAAGGCGGTTCGGGCGGCCTCCGCGGCCAGCAGCGTCCGTAGGTGCCGGGCTGTGTCGAGGGGCAGGTAGGGGATTTCGACCTTGTGGGAGGCGGCCCCTGCTCCGGCCGTGTCCACGCGGAGGCTGGCCATACCCCGCCAGCGGTCGATCGGGGACGCGCGCAGCGCCACGACCTGGATGCGGGTGTAGCGGGCGATGGTCGTGCGACGCCACAGCCAGCCGCTTCGGAACCAGACCATGTCGTCCTTTAGCGCCCACCCGAGGCAGGCGACGTAGCGCCGCGCGTAGAACACGGCCCAGGCCAGAAAGACGGCGTGGAAGGCAACACCCCAGGCGCCGAGGGTGAAGTAGATCGGAACGGACGCTAGCGTGGCGAGGAAGCACGTTCCCCTCACGACGCGCCTGAACGCGAGCGGGGACACGGGCTCCCAGTTGACCTCGGGGGCGTCCAGCTCCGGGATCACCTCCCGGAGGAACTCGCGCAGGCGTTCCCGCCGAAGGATCGGCGCGAGTTGGTGCCGGTGCGGATCCGCGTTCCCCTGCGGCCCGGCCTGGCTTCCTCCGGCGGTCTGGACGCCCACGGCGACGCGGCCCGCCCAGCGCTGCAGCGGCCCCTCGTGGATCGTCACCGTCTGAACGCGCCGCAGCGGGATCGTGGCGGCGACCTGCGTCAGCATCCCGAACGTGGCGCGCAGCCCCTCCTCGGACCGCACGACCCGGTAGTTGTGGAGGCGGACGAGCGTCCAGGCGACGGAAAGCAGTCGAGCGAAGATCACGAAGGCGACGACCAGCACCGAAATGGCGGCCACGGTCGCCACGATGCCGGCCGCCACCACGTCCGCCGCCGCGCCCTCGACCGCCGGGCCGATCCACGACTGCTCCCCGGCGACCCAATCGGAGGCCCGTTCGACGAACCCCAGTTCCCACGCGAGGCCGAAGGCGGCCGCGATCAACACCATGCCGCGGTTCTGGAGCAGGCCGTGGAGCAGGAGTTCGCGCCCGGGAAGATGCAGCAGCGTGCGGCCCTCCGAGGAATCGGCCGAGGCAAGATCCGCCGCCGCTGGCTCGGTGGGTATGCCGGTCGCCGCCTCCCCGGCACTCGTCGCCACCACGGCGGGAGTCGCCGCGTCCCCCGCAGCCGCCGTCTCGCCGGCGGCCTCCCGCTTTCCCTCGCGCACTCGCGCCCGCAGCGCTTCGAGGGCCGGCAGGGGGAGGACGGTCAGCGTCGCCTCGGGTTCCTGTCCCCCGCCCGTCTGGAGCTTGACCTCCACGACACCCAGCACGCGGTGGAACACGCCTTGTACGGCGTCGAGGTTCTGGATCCGCGCGTAGGGGACGTGCCGCTCGCGCCGAAACAGGAGACCGCTCCGGATCACGAGTTCCGCCTCCTCGTACCAGTACCGGAACGTCAGGTAGCGGACCACGGCACCCACCACGAAGGGGATGAGTCCGATGAGAAGGACAGAACGCATCTCCACGACGCCCAGGAAGTTGGCCGAGGCGCCTCCGATGATCAGGGGCAGGATCGCCCGCCGGAGTTGACTTGCGAGCGAGAAGCCGACGGAGAGCGGGTGCAGCCGGTGCTCGATGGCCCCGGCGGGCGCCGCCGCCTCAGACGGCATCGTCCCCCGCGGGCGGCAGGAGATGATCCCGGATGCGGAGCGCGGTTTCGTGCTCCAGGCCGTCGAGGGAGACCTTGGCGTGGTCGGTGCCCGCAGTGTAGATGCCCAGCGTCCCGAGGCCGTACTTCCGCTCGAGCGGCCCCTGCGACACGTCGGTGTGCTGGACGCGGGAGCGCGCCACGCTGATCGCCTGCCGCCAGATCACGCCCTTGCGGATCTCGATCCCGTCCGGGTGCACGGCGTAGGACGCGTGGCGGTGGTGAAGGACGGGCCACCGGTACAGCCACCAGCCGAGCCCGCCCGTGACAACGGCCCAGACGCTCACGAGCCCCGCCACGACGCCGGGTGGCGGCCCGGCCGCGGCCCACAGCAGGCCGACCGCGATGCCGAGCGGGAGCGAGACGCACGCCGTGACGATGCCGCCGATCGTGCGCTGCAGCGGGATCACCTTCGGATTGAGTGAACGGCGCACCCCGTCGGCAATGCCGCCGGCCGCCGTCTCCGCGGAGCCCGCCGTATCGGTCGTCGCCGCCGTTTCCGGCGTTGCCGGCGTCTCGATGCTGTGCGTCGACTCGTTCATGTGGACAAGTTACGCTGATCGAACGGTTTTCGTGTCGGCGCTCCGGACCGGCGGGAACCGGCCGGTGATCCGAGGGAGGCAGCCGTGAGTGCCGCGGAGTCACGCAGCGACGAAGAACTGCTCGCCGAGTGCACCGTCGAGACGTTCCGGGCCGGAGGTCCGGGCGGCCAGCACCAGAACAAGACGGAGTCGGCCGTCCGGCTCACGCACCGTCCCACCGGCATCGTCGTGACCGCGCGCGAGTCCCGCAGCCAGCACCGCAACCGGGCCCGTGCCCTGGAGCGGCTCCGCGCCGCCCTGCGCGAACGCGAGCACACGCCGCAACCCCGCCGCCCGACGAAGCCCACCCGAGCCTCCCGCGAGGAGCGGCTGGAAAAGAAACGGCGCCGCTCCCTCACGAAGAGGCAGCGGCGCCGTCCCGAGTCCGACGAGTAGCCACCGCGGGTTGAACGCCCCCGGTCGCGTCAGGTCGTCGTCGTCGTCACCCGCCGCGCCGGCCGGTTCCTGTATTCCTCCCACAGGCTGTCGTGCTTGTTGTCCAGGTCGGACGGCACGCCCTTGATGAACACCCACTCGATCCGGGTCGTGATCTCGAGCGGATCGCCGTCGGTCACGATCAGGTTCCCCACCTTCCCGATCTCCAGCGACCCCAGCCGGTCGTCCACGCCGAGCACGCGCGCCGGGGCCAGCGTCACCGCCTCCAGCGCCGCCTCCTTCGAGAGCCCCCACGACACGGAGTTCGCGGCCTCGTAGGGCAGTGTCCGCGCGTCGGACGAGTTGAAGGTCGCGAACGCGATCTCGACTCCCGCGTCGTGCAACACGCCGGGGAGCGTGTTCGGATCGTCGTACGCGGTGTCCTCGCCCTGCGGCAGCCGCTGCACCGGCCCCAGGATCACGGGGATGTTCTTCTCGGCCAGCGTGCCGGCGATCTCGCGCGCGCCGTTTCCGCCCGCGATGACGAGGTCCAGGTTCCATTTCTCCGCGAACTCGATGGCCGACTCGATTTCGCGCCATCCGTTCGCGCGCACGATGACCTTCATCCCCCGGTCGAGGACGCGCGACAGGTGCTCGAGCTGGATGTTGCGGGGCACGCGGCTCGATCCGGACGCCACCGCCTGCCGGTAGTGCTCCGCGGCGACGAACCACGAATCCATCTCCGCCACTTCCTCGTCAAAGCGCTCCTGCGCCCGCCGGAAGGAACGACCCCCTGCCGGGCGGCCGAAGCCGGCGAAGGCGCGGAACCCCGTCGACAGCGTGGGCCAGCCGATGATCATGGCCGCGGTCTTCTCGATCTCCATCTCCTCCACCGTCCAGCCGTCGAGGTGGACGAGCGTGGCCTGGCCCTGAATGCCGGAGCCTCCGCCGCCGAAGCCGCGCCCTCCCCCGCCGGGCGCGACCATCGAGTGCGTGATCCCGTTCGCGCGCGCGACCGGGATGTGCTCGCTGGCGGGGTGGATCGCCGTATGCGCGTTGAGATGCGGGTTCCAGCGCCCCAGCTCGCCCGAGTCGTTCGTCACCGCGACGGCCCCGACTTCCGTGAGCCCGAGCGAGCTGAACGAATCGATCATGCCGGGAAAGACGTGCTTCCCTTCCCCGTCGATGATCTCGGCGTCCGCCGGGATATCCACATCGCTTCCGACCGCGATGATGCGGCCGTCCCGGATCACGATCGTCCCGCCCTCGATCACTCCGTCGGCCACCGTGTGAATCGTGGCCCCCTGCACCGCGAACGTGCCGCCGTCCTGCGCGGCGGCCTCAGCCGGCAGGGCGAGTCCGACGGCCCCAAGGACGGCCGCCGCCGCGACGATCGACTTCACCATGCGTGTCATCGTTCACCTCCGGGCTGCCGCCCCGGCTCGCGCTCGTTATCCGAGTCGTCGCCCTCGTCCGCCTCGCCGAGCATCTCTCGCAACTCCGCCTTCTCGGCCGCGATCTCCACCCGCATCGCCATGTCCGCGTCGACGTCGAACACCACCTCGCCGTCGATATACGTCGTCCGGACCCGGGCGTAGGAGGAGAGCGGATAGTTCTCCCACAGGACGATGTCCGCGTCCTTCCCCGCCTCCAGCGAACCCACGCGGTCGTCGATCAGGAGCTGGAAGGCCGGGTTGATCGTGACGGTGGCGAGGGCCTCGGCTTCGCTCAGGCCACCCCACTTCATCGTCTTGGCGGCCTCCTGGTTCAGGTGCCGCCCCTCTTCTCCGCTGTCGGAGTTGATGGAGACGTTGACGCCGCGCTGCGTCATGATCGCGGCGTTGTGCGGGATCGCCTCGTAGGCCTCCATCTTGTAGGCCCACCAGTCGGAGAACGTGGAGGCGTGGGCCCCGTGCTCCGCCATCTCGTCGGCCACGCGGTAGCCTTCCAGGACGTGCTGGAACACGTGGATGCGGAAGCCGAACTCCTCGGCCACCCGCATGAGCTGCAGGATCTCGTCCGCGCGATAGCTGTGCGCGTGCACGTAGCGGGTGCCTTCGAGGACCTCGACGAGCGGATCCATGGTCAGGTTGCGGCGCGGCGGGATCGCGTCGCGGTCACCGTCGGCCACGCGCGCCCGGTAGGTGTCCCACTCGGCCTTGTACTCGCTGGCCTCGATGAAGGCCTGCCGGACCACGTCCATCACCCCCATGCGGGAGGCGGGATAGCGCGCCTCCTGGCCGGGGAGGGTGGGGCTCCCGGCCCGCTTCGGGTTCTCGCCCAGCGCGAACTTGATGGTGGGCGGCGCGCCCTGGAAGAGGAGGCCCTGCGCGTCCGCGCCCCAACGGTGCTTGATCACGGCGTTGTTGCCGCCGATCGGGTTCGCGCTCCCGTGCATGACGTGCGACGTCGTCGTGCCGCCCGCCGCCTCGCGGTAGATCGCGATGTCCGTCGGGTCGATCACGTCGTGGATCGAAACCATGGAGGAGACGGAGACCGCCCCCTCGTTGATCGCGTCGGCCGCGATGTGGGAGTGGGCATCGACGATGCCGGGCGTGACGTACTTGCCCGTGCCGTCGATGACCAGCGCGTCGGAGGGCGCATCCACCTCGGAGGCCGGACCGACGGCCACGATGCGCCCGCTCTCGAACAGGACGGCGCCGTCCTCGATCCGCCCGGCGTCCGCCGCAGTGAGAATCGTCGCGCCCGTGATGAGGATCGGCTGCTCCTGCGCGGCAACCCCGCCCGGGGCCGCGAGCGCGACGGCGAACGCCAAGCCGAGCGCCAGGCATCCGGCTCCGACTCGCTCGGCAGCCCGTGTCATCGGATGTCTCATCGGACACCTCCTCCGGGCCTCGTGCCCGTGAAGTCCATGTTGCGCATGCCACCGAAGGAAGCGTTCCCCTCGATCGAATCGCCCTCGACCGTGCCGGTGTAGACGATCTCCACGTCCATGCCCGGCCCCATCGTGGCGGAGACCGTGATGCTGAACTCGTTGCCGCTCACCCAGCCGTCGGTGATCTGCTGCTCGCCGCGCTCGCCCTGGATGACGCCGGAAATCGTGCCGTCCTCCGAAACCTCGAGTTCGGCCGTCGCCTCCTGCGAGTCGTTGTTCAGAGAGAGGAGCCAGGTGCCGTTCATGTCGACCGCCGGGGGCTCCGTCGGCCGCGGCTCGGGCGCTTCCTCCTCGAACCTGTGACCGTCGACGAACACCATCCGGACGTCGGTGTCCTCATCGAACAACGGGCCGTCGGTCACGACGAGGTTCGCGATCTTGCCCGCCTCGACGGAGCCGAGCATCGCGTCCACGCCGTAGATGCGGGCGGGCGCGGCGGTGAGCGCCTCCAGCGCCGCCTCCTCGGAGAGCCCGTTGTCGATCGCCGTCCGCACCTTTTCCATCATCGCGCGGGGGCTCCCGGCCGAACCGCTGTAGAAGGCCCATTCGACGCCCGCCTCCTCGAGCCGGGCCGGCGTCGTCGGCGCATAGGCGCGGCGCTTCAGCGACGAGAGCGACTCCTCGGCTTCCGGATCCGCATCGCGGTTCCGCTCGGGCCAGTCGGCGTTCACGAGCACCTGGACCCCGGCCGACGCGATCTCGTCGGCGAGTCCGTACGCCTCGTGCGCGCCCTGGAGGACCGGCCGCGCGCCCGTGTCGCGCCCGAGCTTGATCGCGCGCCGGATCTGCCGCACCTCGTTCGCCGGCATCACGGTCGGCCACCCTGCGGCGATCGCGTCCTGGATCGGACCGAGCGCCCGGTCGTAGGTGGGCCGCGGCTGGCCGCTCGGGTCGGCCGTGTAGCGCGCTTCGTATTGCCCGCTGTGATCCGCGTCCAGATACAATTGTCGGATGTAGGCGATGACGCCCATGAGCGAGCCCGGGAAGCTCCGGAACCCGCCGGCTCCGCTCATCGTCACGCGGAGGGCGGCGGGCGCCTTCACGACCATCTCCTGCTCGTCGCCGGCGAGGTTCACTACCACGCCCTGCCCCGTCACGATCCCGTCATCGGGAGCCACGAGCGCGTTCGTAAACCCGCCGCTCCGCCACGTCTCGATCTCATCGGAGTCCGGGTCAAGCATGTCGGCCGCGTTCACCCAGGAGTTCGTCGCCGGACGGTCCTCGGGGCCCACGGTGCGGGGCCGGTTCGCCTGCTCGGCAAGCACGGCAAAGGGGTTGCCCCCGCCGCCGCCTCCCGGATTGCCGGCCTGCGCAGCCATCCCGATGCGGGACAGCCCGTCGAACAGGCCGGGGTAGACGGTCAGGCCGGAGACGTCGATCAGCCAAGCGTCGCCGGGGACCTCGACATCGGCTCCGACCGCCTCGATGAGGCCGTTGGCGATGACGACGGTGCCGTTTTCGATGACGGCGCCCGTGCCGGTCACGATGCGCGCGTTCTGGAGGGCGAAGAACGGGGGCGGCACCGGGGCCTGGCTCGGCATGTACTGCGCGTCGGCGGGCGCCGGGGCGGCGAGGCCGGACAGCGAAGCGAGGAGCAGGCCCGGGACCCCCCCGCCCGCCAGCCGGCGCGCGAGTGCGGTTCGGTTCATCAGAGGCACATCCTTCCCAGAGGGTCCATCAGGGGTCCAACGCGGATCCATCAGGGGTCCATCGCGGTGGAAAGCCCCCCCACGTCCTTCATAACACGCCTGCGTGAATCTCCGTTCAGTCACCCACTCGGTCAACGCCCGCCCGGGTCCAGCGGGCGCTATCCTACGGTCAACCCGATCGCCGGAGCGAATTCAGGTTGCCCGGATGCGGCAATGCAGTCACCCTATATCGCAAACACGATACAGGAGGCTCGGATGGGCTTGAAGCGGCCGGCAGCCGGTAAGCGGGCGCGGCCACCGCGCCGCATGGACTTTAGCCGGGGTTTCCTCAAGGATTGGGAGCGTCTCTCGCGTTCCGGCCGATACGATATGCATCGGCTCAAGTCGGTCATGCCCGACCTCGTCGCCAACGAGGCCCCGCTCTGAGCATTCCAAGACTGGCCGCCTGCGCCATCTTCGGCCTCGGCTCCCCGACTCGCCAAGCCCAAACCGATCCTGAACCCGAGAGGGGTGATTCCCTTCGTCGGTCACCGAAGAACGATCCACGGACGCGCAGCCGCTACGCCGCCTTCGCGGCGCTTGTGGCCGTCGGATGTGGAAGCGACCCGGGTGTCGCGGGCGACCGTGTCACAGCCGGACCCGCAGTCGCCATCGTCGATAGCGTGCTCCTCGACGAGAATGATCGGTTCTATCTTGGTAATCCCTTCAGTTTAGTCGTGGACACGGCCGACGGCTCCTTCTTCATCTCGGACTTCTTCGAGAACCGGATCCTCAGGTACGCACGGGACGGCAACCTGCGGCAGTTCTACGGGCGTCCCGGGGACGGTCCGGGAGAGTTTCGCGCCATCTCGACCGCCTTCATTCTGGGCGATTCAATCGTGGTCGGTGCCGGAGGCGGCCGTAACCTGCTACAGCTCTTCTCCAAACGGGACGGCAACTCCGTAGGGGAGCAACCTTACAGCGGCCGAATCGGGACGGGGGGAGTATCGATGGCGGATGGTGGGGTGGTGTTTCCGACCCGGGACTTGCCGAACCGGACGATCGCGGCGGTCTGGCGCTATCCCGAAGCGACGAT